>VEPF01000216.1 GCA_012027055.1 Gemmatimonadota bacterium
ATGGCGGCAAGCCCCGCGGGCGTGCTGCTGGCGGTCGCGGTCCCGCCGGCGGACTGGCCGGAGTTCATCACCCGGGTGGTCGTGGGCGCGCACGCCGCCGCGGCCCAAGCGGGGACGGCCATCATCGGCGGCGACGTCACTCGCACCGACGGCCCGCTGGTGCTCGATGTCACCGTGCTCGGAGATTGCCCGCGCCCGGTCACCAGGCGGGGGGCGCGGGCCGGCGACAGCCTGTGGGTGAGCGGAGAACTGGGTGCCGCCGCGGCCGCGGTCGCCGCCTGGGAGCGCGGGCAGGTGCCGCCCGCGGCCGCCCGCCTTGCCTACGCGCACCCGCTCCCGCGCATCGCGGAGGCGCGCTGGCTGGCGGAGCGCGGCCTCATGCACGCGCTCATCGACATCTCGGACGGCCTGGCCGGGGATGCCGCGCACCTGGCGGCCGCGTCCGGAGTGCGGGTGGTGCTGGACGCCGCCGCCATCCCGGTCCATGCCGCCGTTCACGAGAGCGGCGCCGCCGACCCGCTCCGGCTCGCGCTCGGCGGCGGCGACGATTACCAGCTGTGCTTTGCGGCGGCGCCCGGAGCTGTCGAGGAAGCGGCGGAGGCTTTCGCGCGGCAGTTCGGCAGCGGCCTCACGCGGGTGGGCAGCGTCGGCGTGGGGGCCGGAGTGTTTTTGCGGGACCCGGACGGACGCGAGCAGCCGCTCGGGTACGCCGGATTCGATCACTTCAAACCGATCGCCCCGTGATCCGCACCGTCTGGTTCGCGCTGAACGTGATCGTGGCCACCGCGCTGTTCGGAGGCCTGGCCGTGCTTTCCGCGGCGCTCGGCATCCGCGGCCGGATCCACCACTCGTACACCCGCACCTGGGCGCGCTGGCTGCTGGCGGCCAACCGGACGCGCGTGGACGTGGCCGGGCTCGAGCACGTGGCCCTCGAACGGCCGCAGGTGATCGTCTTCAACCACCAGTCGTGGTTCGACGTGCTCGCCATCGCAGGGCAGGTGCCCAAGCGGGTGCGCTTCATCGCCAAGAAGGAGCTGGGATCGGTGCCGGTGTTCGGGCCGGCCTGGAAGGCCGCCGGCCACATCGCCATCGACCGCCACGACATCAACGCCGCCAGGATGTCGCTGGCCCGGGCCGGGCAGCTGATGCGCGCGGACAACAGCGCCATCGTGATCTTCCCGGAAGGGACGCGCTCCGCGACCGGCACGCTGCTGCCCTTCAAGAAGGGCGGCTTCATGCTCGCGCTCGAGACCGGCGTCGAGCTGGTGCCGGCGGCGGTGGTGGGATCGCGCGCCGTCCTGCCGCGCGATAGCTGGCGAGTGCGGAAGGGAAGGATTACTCTACGCTTCGCGCCGCCCGTGGACACGACGGCGTTGCGCGAGGAAGATCGGGACGAGTTGATCGCGCGGGTGCGGGGCACCGTCGAGCAGCTGCTCGCAGGACCGTACCGCGCGGCCTGACATAACACGCGCGCCGCGCCGAGCGGGCGCCAGCCGAGGGGTGATGGAGCAATGTCGATAATCGTGAGTGTGAACGCGCGCGAGATCCTGGATTCGCGCGGCAATCCCACGCTGGAAGCGGAAGCCGTGCTGGAGAGCGGCTCGGTCGGCCGCGCGGCCGAGCCGAGCGGGGCGTCCACCGGCGAGTACGCGGCGGTCGAGCTGCGCGACGGCGACAAGGGCCGCTACCTGGGAAAGGGCGTGACCACCGCGGTCCGCAACGTCAACGAGACGATCGCGGAAGAGGTCGTCGGCATGGATGCGTTCGACCAGGTGGACATCGATCGCGCCATGATCGCGCTGGACGGCACCAAGAACAAATCCAACCTGGGCGCCAACGCCATCCTGGGCGTGTCCCTCGCAGTCGCGCGCGCGGCCGCGCTCGAGGCCGGGCTGCCACTCTACAAGTACCTGGGCGGGCCCAACGCCAACGTGCTGCCCGTGCCCCTCATGAACATCCTGAACGGCGGCGCGCACGCGCCCAACAACGTGGACGTCCAGGAGTTCATGATTGCGCCCGTCGGTTTCGAGACCTTCCCGGAGGCGCTGCGCGCCGGCGAGGAGACCATCCACAGCCTGAAGACGGTGCTCTCCAGCCAGAAGAAGGGCACGGCCGTGGGCGACGAGGGCGGGTTCGCCCCGGACCTGCGCAGCAACGACGAGGCGGTCGAGGTCATCCTGCAGGCCATCGAAAGGGCCGGCTACAAGGCGGGCAGCGAGATCATGCTGGCCATGGATGCCGCCGCCAGCGAATGGGTGCGGGACGGGAGCTACGTGTTCCACAAGAGCACCAACCAGAGGCTGAGCGCCGGCGAGGTGGTGAAGTTCTGGGGCGAGTGGCTGCAGCGCTACCCGATCATCTCCATCGAAGATGGCCTCGGTGAGCACGACTGGGATGGGTGGGCGCAGCTCACGCGCGAGCTGGGTGACAAGGTGCAGCTGGTCGGCGATGACGTCTTCGTCACCAACACCGAGTTCCTGCAGAAGGGCATCGACCAGGGCGTCGCCGACGCCATCCTGATCAAGGTCAACCAGATCGGCACGCTCTCCGAGGCGCTCGAGGCCATCGAGCTCGCCAAGCGCCACGGCTACCGCTGCATCATCAGCCACCGCTCCGGCGAGACCGAGGACACCTTCATCGCCGATCTGGCCGTCGCCACCCGGGTCGGGCAGATCAAGACCGGCAGCGCGAGCCGCACCGACCGGATCGCCAAGTACAACCAGCTGCTGCGCATCAACGAGGCCCTCGGCGACACCGCCGTCTACCTCGGAGCGGAGGCGTTCTGAAGCTGAAGCTCGTCCTCGGCCTGGTGTTTCTCGCTGGCGCGGCGTACTTCGCGCTGTTCGGCGGGGACTACAGCTACTTCGAGCTGCGCCGCGTCCGCCGCGAACAGGCGGCCGAGCAGCAGCGCGTCGAGCAGAGCCGGGCCGAGGTCGAGGCGCTCAAGGCACGGCAGGACTCGCTGCTGCACGATTCCGCGACCATCGAGCGGATCGCCCGGGAGCGATACGGGCTGATCCGCGATGGGGAGCGGCTGTACCGGTTCGTCGAGGACGCGGCGGATTCGAGCGGGCGGCGGGCGGACACTGCGAGGGGAAAAGGGAAGAGGGAATAGGGAAGACGGCAGCGGAAAAGCCCCGGGCCGGCTCGCA
>VEPF01000276.1 GCA_012027055.1 Gemmatimonadota bacterium
CCTTCGACGTCACGCCGACTGCGTCCGGCACGGTGACCGTGAACGTGGCCGCGGGCGCCGCGCAGGACGTGGCCGGCAACGGCAACGCCGCGGCCACGCAGTTCAGCATGGTTTACGACAACGTGGCCCCCACGGTCACGCTCGGCTCGACGGCCACCTCGCCAACGCGAACCTCGCCGATCCCCGTGACCGCCACGTTCAGCGAGGCGGTGACCGGCTTCGCGGTGGGCGACATCACGGTGGGCAACGGCACGGCCGGCAACTTCGTGGCCGCGAGCGCCACCAGCTACGCCTTCGATGTCACACCCGCAGCGGCCGGCACGGTGACCGTGAACGTGGCCGCGGGTGTGGCGCAGGACGCGGCCGGCAACGGCAATACCGCAGCCACCCAGTTCAGCATCGGGTACGAGATTCCGCCTCCGGTAGTCACCACCATGGATCCTGTTTCGGTGACCGATTCTTCGGTGGTGCTGGGCGGCACGGTAGTGTCGGAGGGCGGGGCGCCCGTGACCGAACGGGGCATCTCCCTGGGAACCTCACCGAATCCCAGTGCAGCAACCGGCAAGATTCCCATGGGTAGCGGCCCGGGCGCTTTCAGTCAGAACATCAGCAACCTGACACCCAATACGGTCTACTATGCGAAGGCCTATGCCATGAGCACCGTTGGAACGGCATACGGCAACCAGGTCACCTTCAAGACCGATTCGACTGGAGGCACTTTCACCGATTCGAGGGATGGACACACCTACAAATGGGTGAAGATCGGCAGACAGAAATGGATGGCGGACAACCTGGCTTACCTGCCGGCGGTGTATCCGCCGACCGAGCCGCCTCTCGGCGTGATTACGGGGAAGTACTACTACGTCCAGGGCTATAGCGGCACCGATGTGGCTGCCGCCAGGGCCACCGAGAATTACCGGAAGTACGGCGTCCTGTACAACAACAAAGCCGCCATGGACGGTTACACCTACAGCAGCACCAATCCCAGCGGCAGACAGGGCATCTGCCCGCCCGGCTGGCACCTGCCCAGCGATGCCGAGTTCGACGAGCTCGGGCAGTACGTCAGTGATCGGAAAGGACCTTACACGAGAGAAAGCTTCGGCTGGCTGGAGGTGGGGAAACACCTCAAGAGCACTACCGGGTGGCCGGTCGATTCGAACGGGACCGATGCTTTCGGGTTCAACGGCGTTCCCGGAGGCGCCAGGTGGTATCTGGAATATTTCGACCAGCTCGGGCAGTATGGCCGCTGGTGGACGGCCACGCTGGGCGACATGCCTTGGAGCTGGAGCCTGCTTCCTGCAAGCAACATCAATCTTCCGGGGGGCTATCCAGGCAACACCTTTGCGCGAGGTATCACCAGCCCGTATCACTCGATCAGCATACGGTGCGTGATGGACTGATGGCGTCCGTCCAGCTTCGGAGTTGTCAGACCGCCGCGAATCGACATCAGCGCAACAGCCCCGAGGCAGACATGAAGATCGGCGAACTGGCGGCGCGCGCCGGGGTGAACATCCAGACCGTCCGCTACTACGAACGCAGGCGCCTGCTGCGCGCGCCGGGCCGCACCCGAGGCGGCTATCGCGAGTACGACGAGCCCGACCTCCTGCGCCTGCGATTCGTGCTGCGGGCCAAGGAGCTGGGGTTCACGCTCTCCGAAATCGCCGAACTGCTGGCGCTTCGCGTTGACCCCGGACGGAGCGCGGAAGACGTGCGGACCACCGCCCTGGACAAGATCGCCCAAACCGAGCGCAAGATCAGGGACCTCGAGCGCATCCGGGCCGCGCTCCGGCGCCTGGTCACGAGCTGCGAGGCGCACGGTCCGGTGGCCGAGTGCGCGCTCATCCACGCCATCGAAGCCGCCGACGGCTGACCTCGCCGTTGTCCCCTGCGCGCCGCACCGCGGCGTTGCGCGTCCCCCTTACGCAACCTTCCGGACAGCCCCAGGTCATTGTCAGACAACGTCTTGCGTCTGCCGCCGCCGAGCCCCTTGACTCTATACCATGGTATAGATGCGATAATCCGACCGGCCGGGAGAGATTGGCCCACCGGATCACGGCGCCACTCCCGGTTCGCCCCGGCCGACCGGGGCGTGATCCCATACGCGGAGGGGGACATGGGTGGATCGGTGAAAGGCGCGCTGGGCGCGCTGGCGCTGACCGTCATGGTGCTTGCCGCCCCGAGTCCGGCGGCAGCGCACTGCGACAGCATGGACGGTCCGGTGGTCCGGGCCGCACAACGGGCATTGGCGGACGGCGACGTCGCCCGCGCGCTCATCTGGGTGCGCGCCGACGACGAGGCGGAGATCCGGGCGGCGTTCGCACGGACGCTGGCGGTTCGGAAGCTCGGCGGCGACGCGCAGACGCTGGCGGACCGGTGGTTCTTCGAGACGCTGGTGCGGATCCACCGCGCCGGCGAAGGCGAACCATTCACCGGATTGAAACCCGCCGGACAGGCCGTGCCCGCGGGCATCGCGGCCGCGGACCGGGCCCTGGCGCAGGGTTCAGTCGAAGCGCTCTCGGCAGATGCTGCGGCAGCCGTGACCAGTTCCCTGAAGGAGCGCTACGAGCGCGTCCGCGCCCTGCTGGGACACGATCCGGCGGACGTGGAGGCGGGCCGCAGGTACGTACAGGCGTACGTCGCGTTCATCCACTACGTCGAGGCCCTGCATGCGCTGCTGGAGGGCGGAGGCGAGCATGCGGCCGCCCACACGGCGCACGGGACAGGCGGATCGGGCGCGCCGTGCCGCGCCCCGCGGCTGCGTCGTTGATCCCGGCTGGGTACTGCCCGTTGCGCTCCGGCGGTACCCCAGCCGGTCAATGCGGCCGCTCACTCGCCTTGTCTCCGGCCGCCTGCCCTGCGCTCATCCGCCGCAGTTCCCGCAGCTCCCTCCGTAGCTCGGCGAACGAGCCGGTCGTCTGAGCCTGAAACTCCAGCGTCCGGTCCTGGAATTCGATGAACTGCCCCTGCTGCAGCTCGATGTACCGGTCGACCCGCGCGAACCCGGCTGTCATCTCCGCGCGCAGCGCCGTCGCTTCTTCACCTGCCCGCGCGAGTCCGGCTACCATCTCCGCGCGCAGCGCCGTCGCTTCCTCGCCGGCCCGCGCGAACCCCGCTACCATCTCCGCGCGCAGCGCCGTCGCT
>VEPF01000187.1:0-13861 GCA_012027055.1 Gemmatimonadota bacterium
TGGCGGCATCGGCAGCGGGATCGGGCCGGGCACCGGTCGGGGCCGCCTGCTCGCACCTTCGCCGAACACCATTCTCATCCCGCCGCAGGCGCCGTCCGCCGTGAAGGGGCGCACGGTCCTGGTGCGGCTGGCGGTCGACTCGGCGGGCATCGTGCGGGAGGTCGAGCTGGTCCCATCGACGGGCGACCGCAAGTACGACGAGAAACTGCGCAAGACCGCCTTCGGCTGGCGCTTCCGACCCGCGCGCGATGCTGCCAACCGGCCCGTGGCCGCGCCGTTCGAATTCGAATACACCTTCTGAGCGCGCCGGCGCGCACGCATCTGTCCGGACGCGCCGGGCGGCTTCATATTCCAACCGTTTCGGTTCCGCGAACCCTGCATGTCGGATCCGTGCCCACCCTCCGGGGGCCGACATGCTTCTCTCTCTGACATGCAATGCCCATGACGGGAGCATCAGCCTGCAGGGCCTGCGGCGGTAAGCTGTTCGGGGATGACATCTACTGCCCCGCATGCGGCACCCGCCGGCCCGAGGAAGAGCTGGCGTCCGGCCAGACCATGGGGGCGACACGCGTATTCGTGCCCCGTGCCGCGGACGGCGGCAACATCGCGCTTTGCCCCTCGTGTCACGCGCCGCATCACGCGGATGCGAAGTTCTGCACGCAGTGCGGCCGCTCGGTGGTGGTCGAGCAGGCGAAGCAGCCGGGTGACGGCTGGCCCGAGGTGCGCAAGCAGCTGGAGCAGGCGACGTCGGGCGAGTTCGAGATCCTGCGTGAGCTGGGCCGGGGCGGCATGGCCGCGGTGTACATCGCGCGCGATCTCTCGCTGGGCCGCAACGTGGCGATCAAGGTGATGGCGCCCGGGTTGCTGATGGGCGAGGGCATGGTGGCGCGCTTCCGCCAGGAAGCGATCACGGTGGCCAACCTGCGGCACCCGAACATCATCACGATCCACGGCGTGAAGCAGGCCGCCAATCTCCACTTCTTCATCATGCAGCTGGTGGAGGGCGGCTCGCTGGAGGATGTCATCAAGCGCACCGGTCCGCTGCCGATCCCGCTGGTGCAGGTGATCCTCTACCAGGTGGGCACGGCGCTCCATCACGCGCACGGTCACGAGATCGTGCACCGCGATGTGAAGCCCGCGAACGTGCTGATCGATGGGGATGGCAGCATCATCCTTACCGACTTCGGCATCGCGAAAGCGGCGGCGTCCACGCACCTGACGCAGACCGGCTCCACGCTGGGCACGCCCACGTACATGAGCCCGGAGCAGTGCCTGGCGCGCGAGCTGTCAGGCGCGTCCGACCAGTACTCGCTGGGGGTGATGGCGTACGAGATGCTCGTGGGCCATCCGCCCTATGGCGGCTCCGCGTTCGAGATCATGCAGTCGCACACCTTGGGCACGGTGGCCCCGTTCCGCACCGTCCGCCCGGACTGCCCGGAGGAGATCGAGCAGGCCGTGCTGCGCATGGTGGCCCGCGACCCGGCCCAGCGGTTCCCGAGCGTGGCCGAGGCGGTCGAGGCGATCGGCGGCTACATGCCCGGACCGCGCGACCCGCTGCGGGCCGAGATCGCGCGCCTGGTGAAGCCGGATGCGCAGGCCGCGCCGGACAGCTGGAAGAGCATGACCCCGCTGCCTTCCGGCCGCACCACGCCGCTGCCGTTCACGTCCGGCCAGCATCCTTCGGCACCGACCGCGACCGGAGCCGGCCAGGCGGTCGCGGCGCCCCGCCGGCGGACGGGCCTGATCGCGGGCGTGGCGGCAGCCGGGGTCGTGGTCGTCGCGCTCGGGATCTTCACGGCCCT
Source organism: Gemmatimonadota bacterium (assembly GCA_012027055.1). Taxonomy (GTDB): domain Bacteria; phylum Gemmatimonadota; class Gemmatimonadetes; order Longimicrobiales; family RSA9; genus VEPF01. Next base: position 1,803 of record VEPF01000187.1, read on the forward strand.
GAAGCTGCGCGATCGCCAGCCCGGCGCCGCGGGCACGCCGGCCGCTACTGTGATCCCGGCGCAGATCACCTTCGCGAGCCCGGCCGAGTCGCTGATGGTCAAGGGAACCGCGACCGTGCGGGCCCAGCTGCACGATTCGGCCGGTCAGGACATCACCGGCCAGCCGGTCACCTGGAATTCGTTGGACAGTGCGGTCGCCACCGTGACCGGCACGGGGGGGGAAGCAGTCCTGACCGCGGTCGGACCGGGCGTGACCACGGTGGAGGCCGCGGTCGGAGACGTGAAGGGCGCGCTGCGCGTGGTGGTCTACGCGCCGCCGCCCGGGGCCCTGCTCGTGTCGGCGCCCGCGAGCGAGCTGCAGGTCGGAGAAGAGCTGCCGCTGACAGTGGAAGATCCGGCCGGCGGGGCGCCGGCGGCTGGAACCATCAAATGGACGTCCAGCGATCCGCGCGTGGTCGCGGTGGACGCGGCGCGCGGCGTGGCCACTGCCCGGGGCGTGGGCCGGGCGCGGCTTACGGCCACCGCCAACGGCAAGACCGGCAACATCCCCCTGCGCGTGCTGGGTGAGGTGCAGGCGGTCGCGATAACGCCGCCGGCTGCCGCGCTGCAGGTGGGCGGCACAGTGGTGTTGCGCAGCACGGTCACCGCGCAACCGCCCGGGTACCAGGGGGCGCGCGGCCTGATGTGGAGTTCCTCCGCACCGGACATCGCGACCGTGACGAGTGCGCGCGGCGATTCGGCGGTGGTGGCCCTGCTCAAGGAAGGCGAGGCTACGCTGACGGCCGCGGCCGACGAGAAGCGCGGGACCGTGGTGCTGCGCGTGCGGCCGGGCGCGGCGGCGGTGACGGTATCGTTGTCCCCGGCCTCGGTGGCGCTGGAGCTGACGGAAGGCGCGGCCGCATCGAGCGAGCGGACGGTGCGCATCGCGGTGACCGGCGGCGCGGACCCGTTCCTCGGCGTGGTCCGCTACGATGGCGGAGCACGGGACTGGCTGCGGACCAGCCTGGCGGAGTCCGGGCTGACGCTGCGCGCGGCTGGCAGCGGCCTGCAGGCGGGAACGTATTCCGCGCGCGTGCCGGTGGGCGCCGGATCGGCACGCGAGGAGCTGACGGTCAACCTGACCGTGAACGCCCGGCCGGTGTCCACCGCGGTCGAGCCCAGTGCCGCAGCGGAGCGGGAGATCGGCGCGCTGATCTCGGCGTACGTGTCCGCGATCAACACCAAGAACGAGGCGCGGGTCCGCGAGCTGTATCCCGGGATCACGGCGGCCGCGCTGCGCGACCTCCTGCGCATCCAGACCTCGCAGATCTTCCAGGTCATGCCGCTACCTGGAACCCTGCGCGCCGGACGCACGGACAAGACGCTCGACATTGACGTCACCGCGGGCATCCTGAGTTCGGGCAAGGGCCAGACCAACCGCGTCATCTACACGATCGGCCGCAATGCCAGCGGCTGGATCATCGTCGGATCGCGCGCGAGCCGCTGAGCTCCCGCCGCACTGTCCCGGATGGAAACGGGGGCGCGCCGCCACCGGGCCGCGCGCCCCCGCGCGATACCGGCCGCGGCCGGCTACTGCACCACCAGCACGACCCGCAGCGTGACCGGTGCCACCTGGGCGAGGCCGGCCGCTTCGGAACGCACCACCAGCTGGGCCTCGTAGCGGCCCGGATCGAGGGTGGCCGGCTCGATCGCCACGAACAGCTCCGCCGGACTGGCCAGCGTGGCGCTGGTCTTGTCCAGGAAGGCCCCGGAGATCCAGCCGCTCTTCCCACTCGTGTAGGTGGGCATGCCCACGCGCAGCCCGGACAGAGTGAGCCGGGTGTCCGCGGCGTTCCGTACGCCGATCCGCAACGCGACCTGCGCCGCGCTCCGGGCTGTCGCGGTGACCACCGCACTGTCACCGGCCAGCTTCTGCGTCACCGGCGCGCCGTTCACCACCGTAGTTCTGACCAGCTCGATGGTGGGCAGGTCGAACGACCGGTCCGGCCGCCGCGCGGAGAGCGTCACGGCCAGGGTGTCGGTCCCGCCCCACTGGCTGCGGAACGGCAGCTTCGCGACGAAGGTGCCTTCCGGCACGTTGGCTGCTTTCGTTTCCACGCTCGCGAGGAACCCATCCACCGTCTGTCCCGGCAACGGCGTGGTACTGAGCCACCCCGTCGCGCCGGCCGAGTAGCTGACGGTGCCGAGCTCGATGCGCCCCAGGTCGGTGCGGGTACCGGCCCCGGTATTGGAGAGGAACACCTGCGACCGCAGGATTTCCCTGCTCCCGACCGTGTCACTGAAGGTGATGGCGCGGGTGGACAGGCGGAGCACCGGCTGGCCGAGGTCCAGGACCACCTGCAGCGAATCGCTGCCGCCGTTCGCACTGGCGACCACGACCCGCGCGCGGTACTGCCCGGCCGCCAGGCTCGCGGCGACGGGCGTCATGATCAGCCGCAGCCCTTCGATGGAGATCGTGAGCCAACCGGTGGCGCTGCCGGCGTACTGGATGCCGGTGATGCCGAGCGCGCCCAGGCTGCCGCCGCCCGAGTTGAAGCCGACCACTTCCTGCGGGGCCGGGTTCGGCTGCCCGATCAGCCCGGCGAACGCCAGGGTGTCGAGCGAGAGGGAGAGCCGAGGCGGCGCGCCGCCCGGAGCGACCGTGAACGCCACCGCGACCGTGTCCTGGCCGCCGTAGGTACTGTTCACCAGCACGCGCGCTTCATACGGCGTCGGGCGGGCGGCCAGGCCGGCCGTGGTCGCGGTCAGCGTGATGGACCCGGAGGTGCCGTCGCGCGCCGCACCGAGCCAGCCGGTGACGTCGCCGGCGTAGACCGGTGGCAGCACCGAGATGGTGCCCAGGCTCTCCATGGTGCCGCCGCCGGTATTGGCAACGTTCACCGTCGCCGGTGCCGGCCCGGCGCCGCCCAGCGTATCGGCGAAGCTCACGGTGCGCGGCGTCAGCGTGATGCGAGGCGATCCGACCACGAACGTCACGTCCAGCCGCGCCGCGCCACCGCCGGTACTGTTGATCGGGATGGACGCCGTGTAGGTGCCCTTGGCCAGGGTGCCGGTCACGGCGCGCACGGATACCGTCGTGCCGCCGAGGCTGGCGCTCAGCCAGCCGCTCGCGCCGGCGCCGTAGGAGGGATTGTCGACCGTGATGCTGCCGAGCGTGCCGCCGCCCGCATTGGCCAGCTCCACGGCCTGCGGCTCCGGATTGGCACCGCCCACCAGGGCGCTGAACCGGAGGGTCGGCACGGAGAGTACGAGCCGCGCCGGATCGGTCTCCCGCACGATCGACAACGTCACCGCCACGGTCTGGTTCCCGCCGTACTGGCTGGAGAGCACGACCTGGGCGCTGTAGCTGCCCGCGGCCAGCCCGGTGGGCGTGACCTCGAATCCGACCGTTGACGAGGCGATCCCGGTGGCCGCGCGCGGCGAGGACAGCCAGCCGGTCGCGCCCGCGCCGTAGATCACCGACTGCACCGCCAGCGTGCCCAGGTCCGCGAACGTGCCGCCGCCCGTATTCGACAGCGTCAGGTTCTGCCCGCCCGGAGCGCTGCCGCCCGCGAGCGCGGTGAAGGAGAGCGAGAGCGCGGACGCGGTGAGCACCGGCTTCACCACGTTCAGCGTGACGCTCAACGACTGGTTGCCGCCGGACTGGCTCCGGACCGGCACCGTCGCGCTGTAGCTGCCCTCGTTCAGCCCGCTGGTGACGGGTGTGAGCGTGAGCACGTTGCCCACGATCTGCGGTGTGCCCAGCCAGCCGGAGCCGCTGCCGTACACGATCGTGCCGAGGCTCAGGGTGCCCAGCGCTTCAGCGCTGCCGCCACCACTGTTGGATATCGAGATGGTGACGGGTGCCGGCGCGGGTGCACCCCTGACCGCGTTGAAGCTCACGGTCGTGGCGCTAAGCGCCAGCACCGGCGCGTCCGCCGTGGGCGCGATGGTGATGCTGACGGTCATGTTCTCGGAGCCGCCGGCCGTGCTCGAGACGCTGAAGCTCGCGGAATACGTTCCGGCCGCGAGGCCGGTGCTGGTGGCCCCGAGCTGGAGGTCGGCGCCGGTGCGGTTCCGCGTCAGCCAGCCCGAGGCGCCGGGACCGTACGTGATGCTGCCGAGCGTGATCGTGCCGAGCTGGTCGCACGTGCCGGCGCCGGCGTTGGAGATCCTGACCAGCTGGGACGCCGGGGCGCTGCCGCCGGCCGTGGCCGCGAAGCTGACTGACCCGGTGCTCAGCGTCAGGTCCGGCACGCCCACCCGCAGCGTGACCGCCACACTGGTGCTGCCGCCGTTCACGCTGTTCACGGGCACGGTCGCCGTGTACGTCCCCGCGGTCAGCGAGCCGGTGGACGGAGTGAGGGTGATGGCGCTGCTGCTGGCCGAGGCGCCCAACCAGCCGCTCGCGCCCGGGCCGTAGGTGATCGTGCCGACGGAAATGGTGCCGAGACTACCGGAGCCCAGGTTCTGGACGCCGACCGTCTTCGCGGCGGGGCTCGACGAGCCCACCACGGCGCTGAAATCGACCTGGGTGTAGGCCAGCGAGAGCAGCGGCGGCGCGGCCTCCGGCACCACCTCGAAGGTCACGTTGATGGTCTCGTCGCCACCCGCCGTGCTCGACACCGCGAAGCTGGCCGTGTAGACGCCTGCACCGAGCGAGCCGACTGCCGCCGACAGCTCGAGGCTGCTGGAGCTGAGGGTGCGCGACAGCCAGCCCGACGCGCCCGCGCCGTACGTGATGGTGCCGAGCGAGACGGTGCCGAGGCTGGCGAAGGTGCCCGCGCCCGCGTTGCTGAGCAGTACCACCTGCTTGTCGGGATCAGCGCCCCGGGCCGTACCCGCGAAGCTCACGGCACTGGTGCTGACCGCCAGGTTGGGTGCGCCGACCACCATGGTCACCGCCAGGCTGGCACTGCCGCCGTTCGCGCTGTTGACCGGGACCGTGGCGGTGTACGTGGCCGCGGCGAGCGAGCCCACGGTGGGGGTCACCGTGAGCTGCGTGCTGGAGGCGGAGGCGCCCAGCCAGCCGCTGGCGCCCGGGCCGTAGGTGATGGTCCCGACCGAGATCGCGCCCAGGTCACCGGTGCCGCGATTGAAGATGGCCACGGTGCGGGCGGCCGGGTCCGCGCCGCCCACTACCGCTGCAAACTCCAGCTGCGCGTTGCCGAGTGCGAGCGTGGCCGCGGAGCTGTCCGCCACCACATCGAACTGGACGGAGGCGGTCTCGTCGGCACCGCCGTTCGCGGCCGTCACGGGGAAGGTGGCGGTGTACGTGCCCGCCGCGAGCGAGCCGGTGGTCACGGACAGGTCGATGCTGCTGCCGTTCACGCTGGCGCTGAGCCAGCCGCTGGCGCCGGCGCCGTACGTCACCGTTCCCTTCGTGATGGTGCCCAGGTCGGAGAACGTGCCGGCCCCGGCGTTGCCCGCCAGGATGCTCTGACCGCTCGGGTTGCCGCCGCCCGCCACGGCCGCGAACTTCGCGCTCGCCGGGTTCAGCTTCAGGTCGGGCTGCCCGACCCGCAGCGTCACGTCCACCGTGTCCGCGCCGCCGTACTGGCTGTTGACGATCACCCGCGCCGTGTAGGTCCCGCCGCCAATGCTGCCGAGCACCGGCTTGAGGGTGAGCGCGCTGTTGCTGACATCCGACGTGGACAGCCAGCCCGAGGCGCCCGCGCCGTACGTGATGGCGCCCATGCTGATGGTGCCCAGCCGGTCCGCGCCCGAGTTGTAGATCGAGACCGCCCGCTGCGCGGGATTGGCGCCGCCGGCCACGGCGGCGAACTCGACCTGCGCGGCCGCCAGGGTCAGGTCCGCGGGCCTCGCCGGATCGAACACGGTGAACTGCACGGTCACCGGCTCCGCGGCGCCACCGGCGGTGCTCGTCACGTTGAACGAGGCGCTGTACGTGCCGGCCGCCAGCGACCCGGTGGTCACGGACACCGTCACGGTGCTGCCGCTGAGCGTGCGGCCCAGCCAGCCGGACGCGCCCGCGCCGTACGTGATGGTGCTGACCCCCAGCGTGCCCAGATCGGATATGCCGCCACCGCCCGCGTTGCTGATGGTCACGGACTGGCTGGCCGGGTTCGAGCCGCCGGTCTCCGCGCTGAAGTTGACGGCGGCCGGCGAAACCAGCAGGTCGGGCGCGGCCGGCACCGGGGTGACGGTGAACGCGACCTGGATGTCCGCGCTGCCGTCCTTCACGCTGTTCACCGGCACGGTGGCCGCGTACGCGCCCGCGGCCAGGCTCCCGGGCGTGGCCGTCAGGTTGACCACGTTCCCGCCGGAGAGCTGGGCCGAGAGCCAGCCGCTGGCTCCGGAGTACGTCACGGTGCCGAGCGTAACCGTACCGAGGGCGTCGAAGTTGCCGCCGCCGGTGTTGCTGAGGGTGATCGGCACCAGGGAGGGCGTGGCCGCACCGCTGCCCTGCACGGCCTGGAAGCTGGCACTGGCGCTGGACAGCGTCAGGCGCGGCGCTTTCACTTCCAGCGTCACGCTCACCGACTCGCTCCCGCCCGGATTGCTCGAGACCGTGACCGTCGCGGTGTGCGTGCCCGCGGGCAGCGAGCCGCTGGCCGCGTTGAGCGTCACCGTGGAACCGGACACCGTCGCAGTGAGCCAGGCCTGCGACGACGTCGCCCCCGGACTGCCGCGCGTGCCGCCGCCGCCGTTCGAGATGAGCAGCGTCTGCGCGGCCGGATTGGCCCCGCCCTCGACCGCGAACCTGCTCACGCTCACGGGCGACCCCAGCAGTCGCGGCGCGGTGGGCGCGGCCGCGACGGTGAGAGCCACGCTGACCTGCGCGGAGCCGCCGTAGGTGCTCGTGACCGGCACGGTGGCCTCGTAGCTGCCGGCGCTTCCCGGCACGGCGCTCAGCGTGAGCGTGAGCGTGGTGCCGCTCAGGGCCGCGGAGAGCCAGCCGCTGCCGCTCTGGTAGCTGACCGGTCCCGCGGCCAGGCTGCCGAGCGTGGCCAGGGAGCCGGGACCGGTGTTGGAGAGCGTGATGGTGCGGGTGGCGCCCGCCGACCCGTCCACCTGGCTGCTGAAGCTGACGGACGTGGCCGAGAGCGTCAGGACCGGCGAGGCGACCGTGAGCACCACGCGCACGCTCCCGTCTCCGCCGTTCTGGCTGAGCACCCGGAGGGTGGCCTCGTGCGTACCGGCCGGCAGCCCGGCCGGGGTCACACTCACCGTGACCGTGGTGTCCTTGAGGGTGGGCACCAGCCAGCCGGTCGCGCCGGTGTAGGTGATCGAGCCCAGTGTCAGGGCACCCAGTGTGCCGCCGCCGGCGTTGAAGGCGCGCACCAGCTGCGCGGGCGGGGCGGGATCGCCGCGGATGGCGCTGAACGTGAGATCGGCGGTCGAGAGCGCGAGGGCCGGTACGTCGACTCCGCGCGAGACTGCCATGGTGACGGACAGCGTGTCCGCGCCGCCGAACTGGCTGGTCACCACCAGGCGCGTGCTGTGCGTGCCCACCGCCAGGTTGCCGGCGGCCGCGGTGGGCGTCACTGTCACGTCCCTGCCGCTGACGCTGGCGCTCACCCAGTCCGCGGCGGGTGCGAACGCGCCCACCGTGATGGTGCCGAGCGAGGCGAGCGTGCCCGCGCCGGTATTGGTGGCCTTCACCGCTTGCGCGGCCGGGAGCGCGGCATCGCCGCGCACCAGCCCGAACGAGAGCGTGCGGCCGCTCAGGGTCAGCTTGGGCGTCTCGATGGCGAGCGTGGCCTGCACGGTCTGGTCACCGCCGGCCTCGCTGTGCAGCCGGATGCTGGCCGTGTAGTTCCCCGGCCTGAGTGCGGCCGGGTTCGCGACCGCCGTTGCCCTGGTCGCGTCGATCGTGACCTGCAGCCAGTCGGCCCCACCGGCCCCGTAGCTGATCGACGCTACCTCGACCTTGCCCACGGCCGGGAACGAGCCTGCGCCCACATTGGAGAGCAGCACCGTCTGCGCCGGCGGCGCCGGCTCGCCGTACACGACCGAGTAGGCCAGCTTCGAGGTGGAAATGCCGAGCCGCGGGGTGCCCACGTTGAGCTGGACCGGCACGAACGCGGGCAGGGCCCGCGTCTCCTCCCCGGAAGGCGAAGCGAAGTTGAGTCGGGCCTGGTACAGACCGCCGGCCAGCGGGCCCGGCGTCGCCTGGACGCTGAAGGCGGGCGCCGTCTCGGTCCCGCCCGCGCGCACCACGGAGAGCCAGCCGGCAATGGCGCCTTCGTACTCCACGGTGGGCGGATGCACCAGCAGCACTCCGTTCCCGCCGTTGCGCACCACCAGCGTCTGGCTCGAGGGCGGCTCGCCTGGCGCCGCCGTGAACGCGGCCGGGCTCACCGAGAACTCGAACTTGGCGCCCGGCAGCGTGCGCGCGTAGATCGCGACGCGCTTCAGCTCGGCCGCGCCCTCGCCCTTGAGGATCACCTCGGCGCGGTCGGCCTGGTCCTGCTCCTCATCGGCGTACGTGGGCCGGAGAATCAGCAGGGCGTTGTTCGCGTCCACGTTGACGATCCGGGCATCGAGCCAACCGAGGCGGCCCTCCTGGTAGTCCACCCCGCCCAGGCGCTGCACGGGGCCCAGGTTGCCGGCGCCGTTGTTGGAGATGCGCACCGTGTCGGCCACCACCATCCGGCCGCGGGCGAAGCGGAACAGCTGCACGGTGGGACGGTCGACCGCGAGCACGGCGGGCAGCGGCGCGTCCGGCGTCACCAGCCGGTCGCGCATGCAGGAAGCCGCGAGCAACAGTGCAGCAGTCGCGGCGAAGCCGGTCAGCAGGCGGAGCGTTTTCATGCTAGAAGCCCCCCTGTAAGCCAATGGTCCAGAGTACGTTTCCGCGCAGCCCGCCATCGTTGAGCGGGACCAACGCGCTACCCACCAGCGCGAACTGACCCAGGCGGAACTTGAACCCCAGGCTGCCATCGAGCTGGTGATCGCGCAGCGTGGGCAGGTTCGAGGTGGCCACCTGCCGGGTCGTGCCCTGCGCGTCGCGGATCGATACCTCCCGCCGCACCAGCTGCCGGGACCCGAACGGCACCTGTGCCAGCGCCTCTGCCGCGAGCGTCAGCCGAGCCGACGTCCGGTGGTCCACGCCCAGCGCCGCGACCAGCGCGTTCCGCTGTCCGTCCCCGCCGCGCAACGCCGCGCCCAGGTTGCCGTTGGTGGCGAATCCGCCGCCCAGGTCCGCCGAGAAGACGCCGCTCGCACCGGCCCAGACGCCGCCCGGGCCGAGGAAGTCCTCGTCCTTCGCGGTGGGCAGCCGCACGTCCCCAATCACGGCCAGGCCTACGCGGCTCTCGGTGGCGGTGAGCCGGTACTTCGCCTTGAGCGCCACGGCCCCCAGGCCGGTGGCCTCCTGCCGGTCCAGGACGGAGCGTTCCTGGAGCTTCGGGTCCTCGGCCGGTCCGCCGAACGAGAAGCCCGCGGCCGGGTCGTCGCCCGCGCCGATCATGATCCGGGCATCGCTGAAGCCGGAGAGCGTGACTCGTACCACCGGCACCAGCACGCTGAGGTCGAGGCGATCGGTGATGCCGGCGGTGAAGAACAGGTTGGCTACGCTGGCATCGAAGCCCAGGTGCGTGGCCACCGCCAGGTAGGTGCGCTCGATTGCGGGATCGCCCAGCGGCGGTCCGGTCGGGGGCAGGTCGCGCTGCACCACGTTGAACTCGAGCCCGTCGAGCGAGACGCCGCGCAGCTGCTCGAACCGCAGTGTGGTCAGGTTGGCACCGATCAGGAACTTGCCCTGCCCGAGCGTGACCGCGCGGTCCGCGAGGATCGGCCCGAGCGACGTCTCCTCGTTCCGCACCGGCACCCCCAGCTCGCTCAGCCGGAATGTCTCACCGCTCCCCGCGGACGGCGCCGGCACGGTCGCGATGCCCTGCGCGATCGCCGCCTGCAGGAACACCGTCAGCTCCCGGGCGGTCGCGTTGGCGTTGGTGCTGAACGCCTCCTGGGCGAAGTCCGGCGTCCCGCTGCCGCTCTTCAGGCAGAACAGGACGTCCGCGCCGCAACCGGAACCGAACGTGAACAGTTGGCCGAACCGGGCCCGCAATCCCCCGCTCTGGCCGCTCGCGGGAGCGGCGGCGCACAGGCTGCAGGCCACCACCGCTGCCACCGCGGCGTGGAGTCTGGGCATGCGAAAGCGCGCGCATGACATGGTTTCCGCAGTTGGTTGGCTGGACGGCGCTGACGGACCGCAGTTTCTAGAATAGGAGGCGCCCGGGCGCGGTCCAATAGGCAAATAGTCATATGCCGCGCACGGACGCCCCTGCGGCCGCGCCCCATGCCACCAGGCGCTCGGTCGAGAATGTTGCGCGACCTCGGAGCGGGCTGAAGATTGCGCGCGATCTGCAGCCGGCGCCTGGCCGCGGCATGCCGCGCACCGGAAACCTCTTCTGAGGCCGAACCCACGTGAAGCAAGCTGCTGGCGCGCCGGCCACGGCGCAGGAACCGACCGGCTTCCGCCGGGAGCTGTCGCTGCTGGATGCCACCATGCTGGTCGTCGGCACGATGATCGGCTCGGGTATCTTCATCGTCTCCGCCGACATCGGCCGGCAGATGGGCGGACCCGGCTGGCTGCTGCTGGTCTGGCTGGTGTCGGGCGTCATGACCATGCTGGGCGCGCTGGCCTACGCCGAGCTGGCGGCAGCCATGCCCAGGGCGGGCGGCCAGTACGTGTTCCTGCGCGAGGGGCTCGGCCACCTGCCCGGGTTCCTGTACGGCTGGACGCTGTTCACGGTGATCCAGACCGGCACCATCGCGGCCGTGGCGGTGGCCTTCGCGCGCTTTGCGGGCGTGTTCTTCCCGACGATCACGCCGGATGTATTCCTGCGCATGGGTCGCCTCCCGATGCCGGGCGGCGAGGTGGAGATCGGGCTCTCCTACCAGCGGCTGCTCGGGATCGCGGTGATCGCGCTGCTCACCTGGGTGAACGTGCGCGGGCTGCGGGAGGCGAAGTGGGTGCAGAACACGTTCACCATAGCCAAGACCGGCGGCCTGATCGCGCTGGTGCTGATCGGGCTCACCATTGGCCGCCACCCCGATGCCCTCGCCGCCAACTTCACGAACATGTTCCACGGCGCGCCGACCGGCACGGCCCTGCTGCTCGCGTTCAGCGCCGCGATGGTGGGCGCGCTCTTCTCATCCGATTCCTGGAACAACGTCACGTTCGCGGCGGCGGAAGTGCGCTCCCCGGAGCGCAACCTGCCGCGCGCGCTGGCGCTGGGCACCGGCCTGGTAACGGTGCTCTACCTGCTCGCGAATTTCGCCTACCTGTCGGTGCTCACCATGCCCGAGATCCAGGGCGCACCGCAGGACCGGGTCGGGACGCTGGCCATGGAGCACACCTTCGGGGCGGTGGGCCAGTACCTGATGGCGGGCACCATCCTGATCTCGACGTTCGGCTGCATCAACGGCCTGATCCTGGCCGGCGCCCGCGTGTTTTACACCATGGCGCGGGACCGCCTGTTCTTCGCGCGCGCCGGCGTGCTCTCCCCGACGCGGCACGTGCCCACCTGGGCGCTGGTGACCCAGGGGATCTGGACCGCGTGCCTGGCGCTCACCGGCACCTACGGGCAGCTGCTGGATTACGTCATCTTCGCCAACCTGGTCTTCTACGCGCTGACCACGCTGGCCCTGTTCCGGCTGCGCCGCACCCAGCCCGGCCTGGCGCGTCCGTACCGGGCCATCGGGTACCCGGTGCTGCCCGCGCTCTACCTGCTCTCGGCGGGCGCGCTGGCCGTGACCCTCCTGTTCGCCAAGCCCGTATACACGTTCTCGGGCCTGGTGCTGGTACTGCTCGGCATCCCGGTCTACTTCCTCTGGCGCGGCTCCCGGAACGGGGCTGCGCAGTCCTGAGGGCCATGCGGCCGCACGCGCGCGCCCTGCTCGCGGCCGGGTTGCTGGCCGCGGGCGCCGCGCGCGGCGGCGCGGCGCAGGCGGTGACCGGCGAGGTGCGGAGTGAGGAGGAGGGGCGGCCCATCGCGGGCGCCCGGCTGCTGCTCCTGAACGACGTCGGCACCCCCGTCGATTCCGCCCTGGCCGATGCCGCCGGCCGCTTCCGGCTCGCGGCCCCCGCGCCCGGCAGCTGCACGCTC
>VEPF01000187.1:13871-14605 GCA_012027055.1 Gemmatimonadota bacterium
CCCGCCCGAGGCGGGCACGACCCTCCGCTACCAGCTCCGGGCGCCGCTGATCCCGAGCGGCGAGCTGCAGCGGATGAGCGGCATCATGACGGCTGACCCGCGGCTTCAGCGGCCGCTGCCCGAGCTGTGCGGTGAGCCGTTCCGGGCGAGTGTGGCGGGCTTTCTGGTGGGCGTGGTGCGCACGCGGGGCAGCGGCGCGCCCCTGGCGGGGGTGCGCGTCTCCGTCCCGGGACTGAGCGGCGCCGGGCCGGGGGCCGTGGCCAACGAGCAGGGGGTCTACTACCTGTGCAACGTCCCGGTGGGCCGTGCGGTCACGGTGCTGGCCACGCTGCCGGATGGCACCGTGGACACCGCGCGGGTGGAGATCCGCGCCGGCACGGCCAGCTGGTTCGACCTGGAAGTGGGCCGGCGCCGCTGACCGGCCGCGCCGCGCGACCGGGCACCGCCGCTAGGGCTTCCAGACCAGCGACACCGCCGCGTAGTGCAGCCACGCGAAGGTGTAGACGGCCGGCACGTCCGCGCCGCCTTCCACCATCCGGTAGCCGCCTCGCACCGCCCAGTGCTCGCCCAGGTCGCGTCCCAGCTTGAGCGTCGCGTCGACCGCGCGGCCCGGCCCGCCGGCCAGCCCGTCCACATCGGCCAGCGCCCGCCAGCCCGGCGCCAGCTGCCACTCGCCGGCCAGGTGCAGCAGCGGGACGAAGCCCAGGGCATCCTTGCGGCTGGCAGTGCTGCCC
>VEPF01000187.1:14615-17068 GCA_012027055.1 Gemmatimonadota bacterium
CCCTGTTCCAGAGCGATGACGGCATCGCGGATCTTGGCCGTGAAGCCGATCCAGGCGCTGGTCCGCTCACCCCGGTGCGCCAGGTAGCGGTAGGAGATGCGGTAGGAGTTGAACGTGTACGTCGCCCGCACCGGCACGCCGCCCTGGTACGTCGCACCCGCGAACCGGAGCGCCTGCGCGGGTGTGCCGGTTTCCGTGAGCGAGAACGGCGCCAGCAGCAGCCGTAACCCGTGGCGCTCGCCCGCGTTCCAGGTCACGTACAGCCGCCCTGCCGCCCACGGCCCGGCGCCGGCCAGGTCGTAGAGCGAGCAGCGCGAGGCCGAGCCGTCATTCGGGATTTCGACGTCGTTGTAGCTCTGCCACGCCGGCCCACCCTCCACTTCCCCCACCAGCTTCGGCACCTGGCCGGCACCGGCGGCGGGGAGGAACAGGGCGAGGGCGGCGGCAGCGAGTCGGCACCTGGCTCGTGACATCGGTTGGTCCTGGATTCGTAATGGGCGATGGGTGCTGACCGTGGCGCCGGAGCGTCAACGGCCTCCCTTCCGGAACAGCACCGTCCTGATGGTCTGCAGGATGATCATGGTGTCCATGACCACGTTCATGTTCTTCACGTAGTACAGATCGAACTCGAGCTTGCGCAGCGCATCCTCTTCGGACGCACCGTACGGAAAGCAGATCTGCGCCCAGCCGGTCACGCCCGGACGCACCGCGTGGCGCAGCGAGTAGTAGGGGATCCGCTGCTGCAGCCGGGCCACGAACACCGGACGCTCCGGCCGCGGCCCGACGAAGCTCATGTCCTTGCGGAGCACGTTCCAGAGCTGCGGCAGCTCGTCGATCCGGGTCTTACGCATGAACGCGCCGTACCAGGTGACGCGCGGGTCGTGCTCCGCGGCCCATACCGGCCCGTCCCGCTCCGCGTCCCGGCGCATGGACCGGAACTTGATCAGCTCGAAGCTCCGCCCGCCCTCTCCCACGCGGACCTGCCGGTACAACACCGGCCCCGGTGATTCGAGCTTGATGATCAGCGCGCTCAGCAGCGTGACCGGCAGCGAGACGATGAGTCCGAAGATCGACAGGACCACGTCCATCGAGCGCTTGATCAGGTCGATCCGCCGCCGCTTCTGGAATCCCTCGGAGAAAATGATCCAGGATGGATTGACGTTCTCGACCAGGATCGTGCCAGTCAGGCCCTCGAAGAACGTGATGCCGTTCACGATCCTGCGGCCCGCGAGCTTGCAGTCCATCAGCTCGCGGATCGGCATCTTGCCCCGCCGGTCGTCGAGCGCCACCACCACCATCTCGATGTGGTGCCGGCGTACCACCTCGATCAGCTCCGCCGGATCGGTGTAGACCACGGCCTCCGGCGCGACCAGCCGCGGCGGCGCTGCCTCGCCGACCTGCACGTTGACCGAATAGCCGGAGTCGATGATCTCGCCCAGCTTGCGCACGATCCGCTCCGCCTGCTCGCCCCCGCCCAGGATCAGCAGCCGCGTGGTGAACAGCCGGTGCTCGATGGTCAGCCGGTATACCGCGCGCCACAGCACCACGCCGATGTAGGCCATCAGGAACGCGGCCAGGAAGACGCGTGTCGAGATGATGACGGCGGGGATGATCAGGTAGATGATCGCGATGATCACGCAGCCCGCGCCCCACGCCTGCGTGATCCGCATCGCCATGTCGTACAGGTGCTGCTTCCGGCTGAACTCGTAGAGGTCGAAATAGTAAAGGCAGAGCTGGAAGACCAGCGTCACCAGCAGGCTGCGCGCGAGCAGCAGCGGGAGCTGGCCGATGACGGCCATGCCGGCGAAGATGAGATAGCCGGCCATGACGGCCGCAGCGATCAGCAACCCTTCGCCGATGCCGAAGGCGATGGCGCGCAGCGGTACGTACTTGTGGAAGATGTATGGCATGCACCGAGCTCGGATGAAGTCCCGCGCGGGGTGATGCTACCCGGCGGGCCGCAGCCAAAATTCGCCTTCGCTCCGGCTCGAAGCAATGGCGGAGTCAACCGTGCGTGCGCCCACCCGCTCGCCGATGCCGCGCCACGTCCTTGCAGCGGCGGCGCGCCGCCAGCCATGTTGTTGCGGCCCCGACTGGTGCCTGCCGGCCCGGGGGCATGCGCGAAGCGGTGCAGCTTCGAGCTGGGGGTAGGGACGATGCAGCTGTTCGCGGCGGCGGGAGGTCCGAGGCGGCTCACGGCGGCATGTGCGGCCGAACGTGCGGTGCCGTCGGCCCCGCACGTTCGCGCTGGCACCCCGCCCGGGAAAGCCTGCTCGCTGCTGGCCGCCGCTCTGGTATGGCTCGCGAGCGCGCTCCCCGTGACCGCCCAGCGGCCGGTGACCGAGCAGGAGGCGCTGCAGGCGGCGCTCGAGCAGTTGCCCGCGCTGGCGGCCGCGCGCGCGGACTCGGCCGCGGCCGGGGCGGCGCTGCGGAACGCGGCGGAGTACCCGAAC
>VEPF01000118.1 GCA_012027055.1 Gemmatimonadota bacterium
CGCCGACCCGGGGGAGTTGGTCGCGTGGGATGGCTACTGCTACGTGCACGACGACCTCGTGCTGCAGGAGCTCGCCGCAGCTCGGGCGGCTTATCCGGCCGCCAAGGTGGTCATCCACCCGGAGGCCCGGCGCGACCTGCTGGAACGCGCGGATTTCGTGGTGTCGACTTCCGCCATGGCGCAGCTGGCGGAGCGATACGACGCACTGATCATCGGCACCGAGCGCGGTCTGATCGACAGGTTGCAGGAACAGTATCCCGACAAGACCATCATCCCCCTGTCGCGGGCAGCCATCTGCGGCAACATGAAGGTCAATACGCTCGCCCGGTTGGCCTGGTCGCTCGACCATCGCCAGCACGAGGTCACGCTGCCGGAGGACGTGCGCGCGCGGGCGGAACGGGCGCTGCGCGGCATGTTGTCCGTTGCGGGTGGCTGGCGCGTGCCCACCTCCGCGGAGGAACGGTTCGAGCGCGAGAGCGTCCAGGGCAGCGGCTGCGGCTGCGCCTGAGCCGGCCCGCCGACGACGTCGCTTCCCACTTGCCCCCTGCCGGACTCGTGCGGGGCATGGCCTCCGCCTTCGGCAGCGGTGGCCCGGCGCCGCAGCGCATTGTACTTTCCGCGCCGTGCGTACCATCGAGATTCGAACGTTCGTGGCGGATGGCTTCGCGGAGAACTCCTTTCTCTGCTGGAACCCGGCCGTGGGCGGGGCGCTCGCGATCGATCCGGGCGGTGCGGCGGACGCCATGGCAGAGCTGCTGGCCGAAACCGGCCGGAAGCTCGCTGCGATCCTGCTTACGCATGCCCACCTCGACCACGTCGAGGGTGTAGCCCGGCTGGTGCGGCGGACGGGCGCTGCCACGTACCTGCACCCCGCGGACCAGCCGCTGTACGAACGTGTGGTGCAACAGGCCCTGGCGTTCGGCCTGCAGCTGGAGCCGCAGCCACCCATAGACCACGCGCTCGTGCATGGACAGCGCCTGGAGCTGGCCGGCATCGAGCTGGAAATCAGGCATGCGCCGGGCCATTCCCCTGGCCACGTGGTGTTGTACGCTCCGGCGGAGGCGCTCGCATTCGTGGGCGACGTCATCTTCTTCGGCTCCATAGGCCGATCCGATCTGCCCGGCGGCGACTTCGCGCAACTGCTGCGCTCCATTCGCGAGCAGGTGCTCACTCTGCCGCCCGAGACCGTGCTCCATCCCGGACATGGCCCGGCCACGACGGTTGCCCACGAGTCCGCCACCAACCCGTTCCTGATCCCCCATTTCGGCGGCAGGTTCGCATGAGTGTCAGAGTCGCGGTACTGGCTTCCGGCGGGGGCAGCAACCTGCAGGCGATGCTCGATGCCTTCAACACGGTCGCGGACGCGCCCGCCCGGATCGCCCTCGTGATCAGCGACCGGGATTCGGCGGGTGCGCTCGAGCGCGCTCGCGCCCTGGACGTGCCCGCGTTCGTGGTACCGGTCAGCGGCCGGCCCGAGGCAGAGGTGGCGGCGGATACGCTGGAGTTGCTCGAGCGGCATGCGATCGGACTGGTGGCACTGGCGGGCTACCTGCGTCTGGTACCGGCTGCCGTGATCCGGGCCTATGCGGGCCGCATGGTGAACATCCACCCGGCCTTGCTGCCGGCGTTCGGCGGCAAGGGAATGTACGGCTCCCGTGTGCACCGGGCGGTGCTGGCCAGCGGCGCGCGCGTCACCGGACCGAGCGTACACTACGTCACCGAGAACTACGACGAGGGACGCATCATCGCCCAATGGCCAGTCCCGGTTTTGACGGATGACACCGCCGAGACCCTGGCCGCCCGGGTCCTGCTCGTCGAGCACCGGTTGTACCCGCTGGTGATTGCGGCGCTCGCGCTGGGCCGGACCGAGCGCGAAGCCGAACCGCGTGCCGCATCCTTCCACTGGCTCGAACACGCCGCGCCGGACGCGGCGGAAATGATCCACCTCATCCAGCCTTCACCCCTGGACTGACATGGCGCGTGCACTACTTAGTGTCTCCGACAAGACCGGAATCGTGGAGTTCGCCCGCGGCCTGGCGGCCGCCGGGTGGGAACTGATCTCGACGGGGGGCACGGCCAACGCCCTTCGCGCCGCCGGCATCGCCGTCATCGATGTGTCCGAAGTGACCGGTCACCCCGAGATGATGCATGGCCGCGTGAAGACGCTGCACCCGGCGGTGCACGCCGGCATTCTCGCGCGCCGCGAGGTGCCCGAGGACCTCGAGGCAATGCAGCGGCACGGATACCGGCCCATCGACCTCGTCGTGGTCAATCTCTACCCGTTCCACGAGGCCGTGGCCGCCGGGGCCACGATCCCGGCAGCGATGGAGCAGGTGGACATCGGCGGACCGACCATGCTTCGCTCCGCCGCCAAGAACCTCGCTCACGTGCTGGTAGTGGTCGATCCGGCCGACTACCCGCAGGTACTCGGCGCCGTCGAAAGCGGCTCCATCAGCCTGGACCTCAGGCGCGAACTCGCCCGGAAGGTGTTCGCACACACGGCCCGCTACGACGCCGCGATCGCCGAATACTTCCAGGCGGCCGCCGCCACTTCCAGGCCCGCGTTCGGGGAGAGCATCCAGTTGTCGCTGCGCCTCGTGCAGCAGCTGCGCTACGGCGAAAATCCGGATCAGCGCGCCGCCTTCTACGCGGAGCAGGGTGCGCCCACCGGCGGCCTGCCTGACCTCCGGCAACTGCACGGCAAGGAGCTGTCGTTCAACAACCTGCTCGACATCGAGGCGAGCGCGGCAGCGATCTCGGCCTGGGATGGCGACGCCCGCGCCGCCTGCGCCATCATCAAGCACACCACGCCCTGCGGCGTGGCCCTCGCCGACTCGATCGCGGAAGCCTACCAGCGCGCTCTGGCGTGCGACCCGGTGTCGGCTTTTGGCGGTATCGTCGCCTTCAACCGGCCAGTCGACGAGGAAACGGGCAATGCCCTCGCCAGCACCTTCCTGGAGATCGTGCTGGCGCCCGCGTTCACGCCTGCAGCCCTGGCGTCGCTCGAGCGCAAGAAGAACCTGCGACTCATCGAGCTGCCCATCGCCCCCGCGGCTGACCGAGAGCTCGACTACAAGCGCGTGCGCGGCGGATTCCTGGTACAGACGCGGATGCGCTACGAATTCCCCGAGGATGAGTGGCGCGTGGTCACGAAACGCCAGCCGACGCTCGCGGAACTGGAGGACCTGCGCTTCGCGTGGCGGGTGGCGGCATCCGTAAAGAGCAATGCGATCGTCATCGCTCGGGCGGCCCGTACCATAGGCATCGGAGCCGGACAGATGAGCCGGGTGGACAGTTCCCGGATTGCGGTGCTGAAAGCCCAGGACCAGAAGGCCGATACCACCGGCGCGGCACTCGCCTCGGACGCGTTCTTCCCGTTCCGCGACGGCGTGGATGCCGCGGCTGCGGCGGGCGTGCGTGCCATCATCGAGCCCGGCGGCTCGGTGCGCGATGACGAAGTGATCGCAGCCGCCGATGAGCACGACATCGCGATGATCTTCACCGGGCGGCGGGTCTTCCGGCACTGATCCGGGCAGGGCGCAACGCCTGTTGGCTGCGGCCGGCGCCTGACTTGCCAGAGCAGGCGCCGGCCGCGCTGGCGGCCAGCAGGCCAACGGAGGGGGTGGGATTCGAACCCACGGGAGCTTGCGCCCTCACCGGTTTTCAAGACCGGCCCCTTAAGCCGCTCGGGCACCCCTCCAGCGCACACAAGATCGACACATCCACGCAGGCATTCAAGTCGCGCCTGCCGCCGGCTGGGCCCCAGTTCACGCCGCTCGGCGCCAAGTCCGGACGAGCGAGCGCCGCCCGGGGCGCCGCATCTCGAGGTCAGAGCGGGAGAAAACGAAAACCCCCGGGGAACGACACGTCGTTTCCCGGGGGCTTTCTATTCGCTGGCGGGATCAGGCTTCTCGGATTCGGCGGCCATCACGTGCGACGGCCCGGCCTGCTTCCCTTACCCCTGTCGCGCGGTCTGCGACTCAGGCGCCCCTGCCGGGGCTAGCGGCTGCGTCCAGCGACCTCGCAGCCCGTCTGGAAGGGCCGAACTCCTTCCAGACACCCGACCGGCTTCCGCCGGCCAGCCGCGCCGCAAGCTTGCGACCGCCCGCTCCACGGCGCTCGCACAGTGTAAGCGGGCGGCCATCGGAGCGACAAGGCTTTCGCTTTGTGTTCGGCGCTGCCAGGCGATGTGCTCAGCGGTTCGCGCGACTGCCCAGTGTGACCGTGAGCTTCCGCTCTGCGTTCGCTCGCAGGATCACCACCTCCACCGTGTCACCCGGCTGGTGCTGCCGCAGCACGTCCGTCATGGCCTGCAGGTCGGCGATCTCCGCCCCGCCGATCCGTACGATTACATCGCCCTTCGCCAGGCCCGCTTTCTCCGCTGGCGATCCGGCACTCACACCGCCCAGCAGGACGCCGCGCTCGATCGGCGAGAAGTCAGGCACGGACCCGAGCCACGCGCCGTAGCCACCTCCCGGCGCCGCCCCCGGCTTCTGTCCGGCACCGCGTACCAGCGTCACCTGGACCCGTTGATCCGCCACCTCCCGGGCCAGTTGCGCCGAGAGCAGAGCAATTCGTCCCAATCCGGCCGAGTCCACCAGCTGCCAGTCATCCGCGGGGCTGTGATACTGCGCATGCGTGTTGGTGAAGAAGTGCACTACCGGGATGTCCATCACGTAGAAGGAAGTCTGGTCGCTGGGTCCGTAGCCGTCACCGATGAAGCCAACCTTGATGGACAGCTCCGCAGCGAGCCGTTCCAGGACCTGGCGCCATTCCCGGGCGGTATCCGCGCCGTACACCACGAGCGACTGAGATCCCAGCCGGCCCACCATGTCCAGATTGATCATGGCGCGCGCGTTCGCGATCGGCACAGTCGGGTGCTTCGTGAAATAGGCCGAGCCCAGCAACCCGGACTCTTCGCCGGTAAACGCCACGAACAGCACGGACCGCGCGGGACGGGATCCGGAGCTCAGCAGGCGGGCCGCCTCCAGCATGGCAGCCACTCCGGACGCGTTGTCGTCCGCCCCGTTGTGGACGGCCCCTTTCTGGTCCGGCGCGGTCGAGCCGAACTCGCCCATGCCCAGATGGTCGTAGTGCGCTCCGATGATGATCATCTGATCCCGTACCGCGGGATCGGCCCCCTCGAGGAGCGCCGCCACGTTGCGTCCGGTACCACCGGGAGCGTGGGGGTTGACCACCGATGCCAGCGGCAGCTCCTGGAAGAAGCTGCCGCCCTCGCCGGCCGGCTTCAGCCCCAGCGCCTGGAACTGCGCCGCGATGTAGTCCCCGGCACAACGCTCACCCGCGCTTCCGCCCAGCCGCCCCTGCAGTGCGTCGTCCGCAAGGTAGCGCACGTGCGCCAGCGGCCCCGGCATGTCCCCCACAACCAGCACCGGGTCGGGGCACCCCTGGGCGGACAGTTGCGCAGCTCCTCCGAACAGCAGCAGCCAGATCGACAGCAGTCCTCTCAACCGCATCTCGTTCTCCTCCTCGACACACCCTGGAAAGCTATTTATTCTAGCGGCATGAGAATCTCGATTCTAGCCGCCCTTCTGGCCGCCGTCGCCGGTTGCACTGCCAGGAACCCCGCGGCAAACGCCCCGACCGGGACGGCAGCCGCGCTTCCGGGTGCGACCGCCTACCCCGCACAACCCGATGAGCCGCACCTCCGCAATCTCCGCATGCTCACGCACGGTGGCGAGAACGCCGAGGCCTATTGGTCCGCCGACGGTAGGCAGCTGATCTTCCAGGCCACCCGCCCCGGGGGCACCGGCTGCGACCAGATCTTCACCATGAATCCCGACGGCTCCGGCCTGCGCATGGTATCGACCGGCAAGGGCCGCACCACCTGCGCCTATTTTTTCCCGGCCGGCGACCGGATCATCTACAGCTCCACCCACCGGGCCGGCGCGGAGTGCCCGCCGCCTCCGGACTTCCGCATGGGCTACGTCTGGGGACTCTTCGAGTACGACATATTCGCCGCCGACCCCGATGGTGGCCATCTCCGACAGCTCACCGCCACTCCGGGCTACGATGCGGAGGCTACCATCTCACCCGACGGCCGCACCATCGTCTTCACCTCCGTGCGCGCTGGTGACCTCGACATCTACGCCATGGATGCGGACGGCGGTAACGTCCGCCGCCTCACCAGCGAGGTCGGCTACGATGGCGGGCCCTTCTTCTCGCGCGATGGGAAACAGATCGTCTTTCGCGCCCGGCACCCGACCGACTCCGCCGAGCTCGCCGACTACCGCCGACTGCTCGCCTCCGCCCTCGTCCGGCCGGGGCAGCTGGACATCTGGGTCATGAACGCCGATGGCACCGGCAAGCGGCAGGTCACCGACATCGCTGCCGCCAACTTCGCACCATTCTTCCATCCCGACGGCCAACGGATCATCTTCGCCTCCAATGTCCATGATCCGTCCGGACGCAATTTCGATCTCTATCTCGTACGCAGCGATGGCTCCGGGCTGGAACGCGTTACCAGCCACCCCGAATTCGACGGCTTCCCCATGTTCAGCCCCGACGGCCGGCAGCTCGTCTTCGCTTCCAACCGCGGCGCTGCCCGGCCTGGCGACACGAACGTCTTCCTCGCGGATTGGGTCGAATAGCGACATGTGCACTGTAGTCCTTTCCCCCACCCGGCTGGCGGGCAACGGCGTGTCAGAATCCGCCTTAACCCGACAGCCGGGTGCGTTACTTCGCCTCTAAGTTTGGCCGCGCAATTGGGACATTTTGACCGTAACCCCTCGACGAATTCCGTGTGCCGCGTTGAGCCAGTGCGGAAAGCCTCGCCGGGCTATGCGCCGGTGCGTGTCGAAGGCCGGCATTTGCGGGAGAATCGGCTGTTGGGACGTGGGGCGGTGAGACCTGCTGCGTTGCATTCTCGTGTCTTCTGGAGAATCCACCAATGAGGATTTCAGTACCGAAGGAAACGCGTCCGGGCGAGCGCCGCGTTGCGCTCGTGCCGGAGTCGTGCAAGAAGCTGGTTCAGGCCGGCTACGAGGTTGCGGTCGAAGCGGGTGCCGGCGCGTCCGCCTACTTCGCGGACCAGGCGTATCAGGATGCCGGGGCGATCATCGTGGCGGACGCGGCGCAGGTGTTTGGCAGCGCCGATTTCCTGGCGATGGTCAACGCTCCCGGAACGGGTGAAGCGGGCCGCCCCGATGAAGCGAGCTGGATCCGGTCGGGGACGGTGCTGCTGGCGTCGCTGATGCCGCTGCGCACGCCGGCGGCGATGCAGGTGCTGGCGGAGCGGGGGGTGACGGCCTTCTCGACGGATGCGATCCCACGCATCAGCCGCGCGCAGGCCATGGACACGTTGTCGTCGATGGCGAACATCGCGGGCTACAAGGGAGTGCTGCTGGCGGCAGCACACCTGAACAAGTACTTCCCGATGTTCATGACGGCGGCTGGCATGGTGCCGCCGGCGAAGGTCTTCGTCATTGGTGCCGCGGTGGCGGGACTGCAGGCGATCGCGACGGCGCGGCGGCTGGGCGCGAACGTGACCGCCACGGACGTGCGGCCGGAAGTGAAGGAGCAGATCGAGAGCGTGGGCGGCAAGTATGTCGGCATCGAGCTGGCACAGAGTGCGGTGGCCGGCGGCGGGTACGCCAAGGAGTTGTCGAAGGAGGATCAGGCGAGGCAGCGCGAGCTGCTGGTGGAGCAGTGCGGGCTGGTGGACGCCGTGATCACGACGGCGCTGATCGGCGGCGTGTTCGCGCCCACGCTGATTACGGCGGAGATGGTCGGCAGGATGCGGCCCGGATCCGTGATCGTCGACCTGGCCGCGGACGGCGGTGGCAACTGCGAGTTGTCGAAGCCCGGGGAAGTGGTCACGGAAGGCGGCGTGACGATCGTGGCGCCGCTGAATCTGGCGGCATCGGTGCCGACGCATGCGAGCCTGCTGTTCTCGCGGAACCTGACGGCATTCATCACGGCGTTCACCAAAGAAAAGAGCTTCGCGCTGGATCTGGCGGACGAGATCCAGGCAGGCGCCCTGATCGCCCACGGTGGCGAGATCCGGCATCAGCGCACGCGGGACGCGCTGCAGCCCGCGGCCACGCATTGAACGGACCAGCTGCACATATGGCCGGGCACAGCCATACGGTTGTGCCGCAGCAACCGAAAGGAGACATCGAGATGTCCCGGCGAGGGAATAGGTGGTTGAGCTTGCCACTGCTGGTGGCGAGCGTCAGCCTGGCAGTGACGGCGGCGGCGGCTGCCGCCCAGGAGGGCGAGGCCGCGGCGGCGCACGCTGTCAACGTCGATTACTGGCCGCTCCTGTTCGTGTTCGTCCTGGCCAGTTTCATTGGGCTGGGCGTGATCCGGCGGGTGTCGCGGCTGTTGCATACGCCCCTGATGTCGATCACCAACGCGATTTCCGCGATCGCGGTGGTCGGCTCGATCATCGTCGCGGGCTCGGACTATCCGACCGAAATCCGGATCATCGGCGCGGTCGCGCTGTTCGCCTCGATGACGAACATCGTGAGCGGCTTCCTGATCACGGACCGGATGTTGAAGATGTTCAAGACTGACGAAGGAGATCACAAATGAACGCCTCCTTCGTGCAACTCGCCTATCTGGTCGCGACGGGGCTGTTCGTCTTCTCGCTGCACTGGATGAATGACCCGAAGACCGCGCGCCGCGGCGTGGGGGCGGGCGTGCTGGCGATGCTCATCGCGGTGCTGGCCACCTGGGCGCAACCGGTCGTGGTGCACCACCTCTGGATCATCGTTGCGATCGCGCTCGGTTTTGCGGTCGGCTGGCCGCTCTCGCAAGTACCGCTCACGGCGGTACCGCAACGGACCGCGTTGTCGCACGCCTTCGGCGGTCTGGCCGCCGGGCTGGTCGGTACGGCCAAGTTCTATCTCTGGTACCGGGAAGGGCCGGAGAACCTGACGGCATTCGTGATGATCGCGATCATCGCGGAGATCATCCTCGGGTACCTGACCTTTACCGGCAGCCTCATGGCGGCCGGCAAGCTGCAGGAAGTGAAGTGGATCCCGCAGCGGCCGGTGACCTATCCCGGCCAGAACTTGATGAACATCGGATTGCTGGTGATCGCGTTGGCGGTGGGTGTGGCGTTGATCGTGAACCCGACCGCTTCGTGGGCGCCCGCCGTGTTCCCCGTGATCATCGGGCTGGCACTGTTGTTCGGCGTGCTGCTGATCATCCCGATCGGCGGCGCCGACATGCCGACCGTCATCGCGATCCTGAACGCGTACGCCGGGCTGTCGGCCGTGGCGATGGGCTTCGTGCTCGACAACAAGCTGCTGATCACGGCGGGCGCGCTGGACGGTTCCAGCGGCCTGATCCTGTCGATCATCATGTGCAAGGCCATGAACCGCTCCTTCACGAACGTGTTGTTCGGCGCCTTCGGGCAGGTTCAGCAGCAGAAGGCCGGAGCGGAAGCCCAGGTGTACAAGCCGGAAACCCCGGAGAGCGCGGCCCAGATCATGGAGCAGGCGAGCCTGGTGGTGATCATCCCGGGCTACGGGATGGCGGTGGCTCAGGCCCAGCACAAGATCCGGGAGCTGTACGATCTGCTGAAGAAGCGGCACATCGATGTGAAGTTCGCGATCCATCCGGTGGCCGGCCGTATGCCGGGCCACATGAACGTACTGCTGGCGGAGGCGGAGATCCCGTACACCGACCTCGTCGAGATGGACGACATCAACGGCGACATGCCGCAGTGTGACGTGGCGCTGGTGGTGGGCGCGAACGACGTCGTGAACCCGGCCGCCCGGTACGACCAGAGCAGCCCGATCTACGGGATGCCGATCATCGATGCCGACAAGGCCCGGACTATCTTCGCGATCAAGCGCAGCAAGAATCCCGGGTTCGCGGGCATCGACAACGAGCTCTACTTCTCCGAAAAGACGTGGATGCTCTTCGGCGACGCCAAGAAGGTAATCGGCGACCTGGTCAAGAACCTCAGTGACGGGAGCGGGATGCACTGATGCGCCCGTTTCCGCAGTTGCCGTGCGCAGGTGTCTAATCCGGCGGTCCTTGCTGCCGGAGTGGCCCGCCGCTTCGGCCGGCGCTGGGTGCTGCGAGGCATCGACCTCGCCATCCAGCCCGGCCAGGTGGTGGCGCTCACGGGTCGGAACGGCAGTGGCAAGACCACGCTGCTGCGGCTGATCGCCTCGATACTTCGCCCTACCCGGGGCGAAATCCAGGTCTTCGGGTTCCACACCATTCGCGAGGGCGCGAGCGTGCGCCCGCTGGTCGGGATGCTGGCACACAACGCCGGCATCTACGACGATCTGACCGCCGCCGAGAATCTCGTGTTCGCGCTCCGCATGGCTGGTCACTCGGCGCGTCGCGCGCCGATCTCCGAGGTCCTCGACCGGGTGGGCCTGACCAGCTTCGAGTTCGAGCGCGTCCGGGGGTTCTCCGCCGGCATGCGGCGGCGGCTGGGGCTGGCCCGGCTGCTGCTGCGCCCGCCCCGCCTGCTGCTGCTGGACGAGCCGTACGCGAGCTTCGACCAGGATGGGATCGAGCTCGTCAACGAGTTCGCGGCCCGGATCCGGGACGAGGGCGGCGCGGTCATCCTTTCCACCCATGACATCGGCCGGGCGGCGGTCGTGGCCGACCGCCGGGCACACATTGCGGACGGTCTGCTCGGCGAGCAGGCGATCCCGGGCGTGCCCGCGGCGGGAGGTCAGCCGTGAACGCCGAGATCCAGCGCGTCGGCGCCATCGTTTGGAAGGACTTGACTGCGGAACGACGCACCAAGGCCAATTTCAACTCCGTGGTGTTCCTGGCCGGGATGATCCTGCTGCTCTTCGGGTTCGCGATCGGACCCGGTGGCGAGATCATTGACGCCATTTCCGGGGGAGTGCTCTGGCTGACGGTACTGTTCAGCGGGGTGCTCTCGTTCAACCGTTCCTACGAGCAGGAACTGGAGAACGGGGCTCTGGAAATGCTGCTGCTGTACCCGGGCGACAGGCGAGCAATCTTCGTCGGCAAGTTGTTGGCGAATCTGTTCTTCGTGCTGCTCGTGGAGGTGGTCATGGTGCCCCTCGCGGCACTCCTCTACGATCTGCCGCTCTGGGCCCACATCGGTCCCCTGGCCCTGGTGCTGGTTCTGGGTACCATCGGCTTCGTCACGCTGGGGACCTTTTACGCGGCCATGGCCAGCCGCCTGCGGGCCCGGGAGGTAATGCTCCCGCTCCTGTTGTTTCCCATGCTGGTGCCCCTCCTGGTTGGAGCCGTTCAGGCCACCGGGGGTATCCTACACGGCGATCTGATGGGATCGACCGCGTCGTGGCTGAAGCTGCTGGTGGTTTTCGACGTGATCTTCTTCGTCGCGGCACTGTTGGCTTTCGAGCACATCATCGAGGATTAGCGGATGAACAAAGCAGTCCAGGGTCCCGAGGTCATCGCTCCACCCCGGTGGCTGACGCCTGTCGGCTGGGCGGCGCTCCTCGCTTTCCCGGCCGCCCAGATCACCGGGTTCCTGATCTCTGCGCCGGATCGGGCCATGGGCAACCTGCAAAAGATCATGTACGTGCACGTGCCATCGGCATGGGTGGCCATGGTCGGATTCTTCGTCGTGTTCGTGGCCAGCGTGCGCTATCTGTGGAGTCGCGATCTGAAGCACGATCGGCTGGCGGCCGCGACCGCCGAAGTGAGCGTGCTGTTCACCGGTCTCACGCTGGCGCTCGGGTCCATTTGGGGCCGGCCGACCTGGGGAATCTGGTGGACCTGGGATCCGCGCCTCACCTCGACTGCGATCATGCTCCTGATCTACGTCGCCTACCTTGCGCTCCGCTCGTTTACCGAAGACGAGGAACGCCGAGCCCGCTGGAGTGCAGCGGTCGGCATTCTCGGATTCCTGAACGTGCCCATCGTGTACTTCTCGGTGAAGTGGTGGCGCACGCTGCACCAGGTGCAGACCGTCGACGTAACGGGTGCGATCGGCTCGGCCTATGCCATCAGCCTGCTGATCAACAGCATCGCCTTCATGATTCTGTTCGCCTGGCTGGTGGGCTTGCGGACGCAGCTCGCGGGACTGGAGCGGCAGCGGGAAGCATGGCTGGAAGAGCAGGCACTGAGCAGGAGTGACGCCCATGTCTGAGTGGTTCTACATCTGGCTGGCGTTCGGCCTCGCCTGGGGTGTGGTCGGCGGGTATTCCGCGTGGCTGATCGGCCGGCGGAGAGCGGCTGCGGCCGCGTTGCGCGGCAGGAACGGAGGTGCGCGGTGACTGGCAAGCGGACCAGGACTCTGGGCCTGATCGCCGGCATGGTGGTGGTGCTGGGCGGCTTCGGATACCTGCTGTACGGCAACATCGGCGAGAACATCGTCTTCTTTCTGACGCCGTCTGAGCTCCTGGCCAAGGGCGGCGAGGCGTACGACCAGCCGGTGCGGCTGGGCGGGCAGGTGAAAGCCGGGTCGGTCCAGTGGGACGCGCAGGCGCTCGATCTGCGGTTCGTCATCAAGGATGCGGACGGCGAGATTGCGGTGCACTCGAAAGGTGCTCCACCCCAGATGTTCCAGACGGAGATGGGCGTGATCGTCGAGGGGAAGCTGACTCATGCGGGCAGTCAGCCCCTGTTCGAGTCGACGAACCTGATGGTGCGGCACTCCAACGAGTACCAGCCCCCGAAAGACGGCCATCCCAAGCCCGAACAGATGTACAAATCGCTGATCAAGGACTAGAGCCGCTCTTTCGAATCAGAGGCTGATAGTGATCCGAATCCTCGGGTACGGCGCCGTCGTAGCGGCGCTGACGCTGGCGGTGTACGGCTTGGTGGCGGCTGCGTGGGGGGTGCGTGCGCGGCAGGCGGCGCTCATCCGCAGTGCTCGCGCTGCCGCGTACCTCAACGCGGCGCTGCTAGTTGCCGCCAACGTGCTGATGGTGTACGCGCTGCTGCCCCATGACTTCAGCATCAGCTACGTCGCGCAGGTAGGCAGCCGGGCCACGCCCGCCTGGGTGAGCATCGTTTCGCTGTGGAGCTCGCTCGAGGGCTCGATCCTGTTCTGGGGGATGGTCTTGGCGCTGTACACCGCGGGGGCGATGTACTTCACACGCTCATCGCTGGGCGCGCTCGGCGCTTACGCCAACGCGGTAATGCTGGGCGTGGGGGCTTTCTTCTATCTGCTCTTGGCCGGCCCGGCCAATCCGTTCAGGACGGTCTTCCCGGTCCCGGCCGACGGCCCCGGCCCAAATCCGCTGCTACAGAACCACTACCTGATGGCCGTCCATCCGCCGCTGCTGTACCTGGGCTACGTGGGCATGACCGTCCCGTTCGGCTTCGCGATGGGCGCCCTGCTCTCCGGACGGCTCGATGATACGTGGCTGCGGGTGACGCGGCGCTGGACGCTCACGGCCTGGATGTTCCTGAGCCTCGCCATCATGGCCGGCATGTGGTGGTCCTACGAGGTACTCGGCTGGGGCGGCTACTGGGCCTGGGATCCGGTCGAAAACGCTTCCTTCATGCCCTGGCTCACGGCGACCGCGTTCCTGCACTCGGTCATGGTCCAGGAGCGGCGTGCCATGCTGCGAGTGTGGAACCTGTCGCTCATCGTGAGCACGTTTCTGCTCACCGTTCTGGGCACGTTCCTGACGCGCAGCGGCGTGCTGTCCAGCGTGCACGCCTTCGGCGAAGGACCGATCGGTCTCTACTTCCTGGTCTTCATCGCCGTGGTGCTGGTATTCTCCCTGGCCATGCTGGCCGGGCGCAGCACGGAACTGAAGAGCACCGGCAGCATGGACAGCATGCTCTCGCGCGAATCCGTGTTCCTGCTGAACAACCTGCTGCTGACCGCCTTCACCTTCACGGTGCTGCTGGGTACGCTCTACCCGCTGCTCGCCGAGGCACTCCGGGGAGTGAAGGTCAGCGTGGGCGCCCCCTTCTTCAACAAGATGACCTTGCCCATCTGCGCGGCGCTCCTCTTCCTGGTCGGCATGGGACCGATGCTGCCCTGGCGCGTGGCCGACCGGCAACAACTCAAGCGCACCTTCGTGGCGCCAGCAACCGGACTCCTGCTCACACTGGCCGGGGCCCTGGTGGCTGGCGTGCGCAGTCCGTACGGGTTGCTCGCGTTCGCTTTTGCCGGCTTCGCTCTGGTGTCCAACCTGCAGGAGTTCGCGCAGGCCACCGCGGCCCGGCGGCGTCATGCGGGACTTCCGGTACTGCCCGCCCTCCTGAGCCTGTTCCGCGTCAACCCGCGGCGTTTCGGCGGCTATACCGCGCACATCGGCATCATCATCGCCGCGATTGGCATTGCTGCTTCGTCGGAGTTCCGGACGGAGCGCGAGGCCACCATGAAGCCGGGAGACACGCTGGAGGTCGGCGGATACAAACTCCGCTTCGACGACCTGCAGGGCTACGACGAGCCGCATCGTTTCGTGGTCGCCGCCAATTTCAGCATTCTCTCCGGCGCGCGGACGACCGGCAAAATGAATCCCCGGTTGAACTACTACACGGCGCGCGGCGGCGAGCCCGTCACCACTCCGTCCGTCCGCAGCCGGGCGACCAATGACCTGTACATGACGCTGCTGGCCTTCGAGCAGGATGGCTCAACGGCGACCGTATCGGTGATCGTAGAGCCGCTGGTGAGCTGGATCTGGGTGGGCGGCATGATCGTGGCGCTCGGGGCCATCCTGGCCATACGGCCGGCCCGCGCGCGGCGGGTCGCCGAGACCGCAGCGGCACCGGCCGCCGCGGTGGAGGTTGCATGAACTCCCGCCGCGTGCTGATCGCGATCGCGATCTCGCTGCCGATCATCGCGCTCCTTGCCTTCGGGCTGACCCGCGATCCCAACGAGATTCCATCGCCGCTGCCAGGCACGGCCGCGCCCGATTTTCTGCTCGTGAGTATGGACGGCTCTGGCGACACCATCAGGCTGTCGTCGCAGCGGGGGAAAGTAGTGGTACTCAATTTCTGGGCTTCCTGGTGCCTGCAGTGCCGGGACGAACACGCGGATCTCTCCATGGCCGCCAACCGGTACCGCGGGCGGGGGGTGGAGTTCTTCGGCGTGCTCTACAACGACCAGGCAGAGAACGGTCGCCGCTGGATCACGGAGCAAGGCGGGCAGTCCTATCGCTCGCTACTCGACCCGGGATCGCGCACGGCCGTCGACTACGGCCTGTACGGCGTGCCCGAAACGTTCATCATCGACCAGCAGGGCCGGGTCGTCCGGAAGAAGATCGGCCCCACCACCGTGGCCGAGCTGGCCAGTTTCATCGATCCCTTGCTGGGCGACGCTCCGACCCAGGAGCAGAGCGAATGATCGCGTTTCTCTTCGTGCTGTTCGCAGCGATGCCGCAGGCGCCTGCCCAGTCCGTGCCCGGGCCACTGCCCGCGGCCGAAACCAGCACTCCCGACGCGCACGTCGAGACGCAGCTGGAACGCGACACCCGCCAGCTCGCCTCGGAGCTGCGTTGCCCGGTATGCCAGGGGCTTTCTCTGCAGGACTCCCCATCGGAGCTGTCCCAGGAGATGCGCGTCATCATCCGTGAGCAGCTGCTGGCCGGGAGGTCGGTCGCGGAAGTCAAGCAGTACTTCGTGGCCAAGTACGGGGAGTGGATACTGCTGGAGCCGGAACCGCATGGGTTCAATCTGACGGTCTACATCGCGCCGGTGCTGCTGCTGCTCGGCGGTGCTGCCTTTCTCTATTTCACCGCCCGCCGCTGGACCAGGCAGCAGGCGGCCTCGGCCGCGCCACCGTCGGACTAGCAGTTGGACCGGCCGCGCGGGCCTGGTAGCCCGGAGCGCAGCAGGCCGGGCAGGGCGCCTGTGCTCCACGCGCGTGCCGGCTCCCGCGGTCGGGTTCGTGTCAGCCCGCGCCGGGCCCGGAAGCTCCCCGGCCACGACCTGAAGTAGCGCCGCATTCGAGCGGAAGGCGTCTGCGATGAGTACAGCCAACGACCTTGTCGCGTCGGGACCATGCCGCGTCCGGTTCGCGCCGTCGCCGACCGGGTTTCTGCACGTGGGTGGGGCGCGGACCGCCCTCTTCAACTGGCTCTACGCACGCGCCACCGCCGGCGCCTTCGTGCTGCGGATCGAGGACACCGACCGCGAGCGCTCCAGCACGGCCATGACCGAGGCCATACTGGACGGAATGTCCTGGCTGGGCCTGGATTGGGACGAGGGGCCGTATCATCAGGCGGACGGGCTCGAGCGGCACCGCCGCGACGCCCTCCGGCTCGTGGCCAACGGGCACGCATACCGTTGCTTTTGCTCACCCGAAATGGTGGCGCAGCGTGGACGGGAAAGTGGCGATCCGGACCATGCCTTCCGCTACGACCGCCACTGCCTGCGGCACATCGCTCCGGCGGAGGCGGCCGCCCGCGCGGCGGCGGGCGAGCCGCACACGATCCGGTTCCGGGTGCCGGAGGGCACGACTGCCTGGGATGACCTGGTGCACGGATGCATCGAGTTCGCGAACAGCGACGTCGAGGACTTCATCGTTCTGCGTAGCGATCTCACTCCCATCTACAACCTGGCCGTCGTGAGTGATGATATCGCCATGCGCATCACCGATGTGATCCGCGGCGATGATCACATCTCGAACACGCCGAAGCAGATCCTTCTCTATCAGGCGCTGGGCGCGCAGCTGCCGCGCTTCGCCCACGTGCCCATGATCCTGGGGGAGGACGGCAAGCGTCTCTCGAAGCGCCATGGCGCCACCGCGATCGGCGAATACCGCACCCAGGGCATCCTGCCCGAAGCGATGGTGAATTTCCTGGCGCTGCTGGGCTGGTCGCCGGGGATTGACGAGGAGGTATTCACGGTAGGTGAGCTCATCGCGCGCTTCACGATCGCGGGCATTAACAAGAAGAGCGCGGTCTTCGACACCCGCAAACTGGAGTGGCTGAACAACCAGCATCTCAACCGGCGCGCGGCCCCGGAGCTGGAGCAGATGGTGACCCGCGGTCTGGTCGCGGCCGGTCTGGCTACCCCGGAGGGACTGGCGGCGGACCGCGACTGGTACCACCGGGTGATCGACCTGGTGAAAGTGCGTGCCCGGAACATCGATGACGTGGTGCTGCAGGCGAGGCCTTACTTCCAGGAGCACGTCGCCTACGAGGCGGATGCCGTAGC
>VEPF01000327.1:0-926 GCA_012027055.1 Gemmatimonadota bacterium
CGTAGCGGCGGAAGGATAACCGCAATGGCACGAGCAAAAGCAGCAGCAGCATGGAGTTATAGCACCGGTAGCGCGGTGTGAACCGCGTGCGCGCTTTCCTGGACCCGCGGGATCGCGCGTTCTACCTCGAGTGGCGAGAAGGCGGCCACCGGTGCAGGCAGAAGCTCGGTAACATCCACGATCCTGATGCTGTGGCGGCAAAAGCTGACAGGCTCGCCGCTGCGTTCATGGACGTGGATGCGGATGACTGGGCGAACCCAATCACAATTGACGGCCTGTTGCGTCTCTATCTCACCGAGAGAACGCCGCAGAAAGGAGAGGAAAGACAGCATCACGACCGGCGCGCCGCCCGCTAATGGCGTGCATTCCTGGGCCGGCCTCGCCTTGCCAAGCGTCCCGAAGAGCTGACCCGCAAAGAATGGGATGGCTACATACATGCACGCAGGACTGGCGCGATCGGGACAAGGGCAGCGAAGAGCAACACGATCCGGGCGGACTTGAAGTTCATGGGCGCAGTACTCGGCTGGGGCGTTGGCGTGGGCAGATTGAGCCGCCACCCGTGGAATGCCGAGATACGCCGGACGCAGGGATGGCTGATGCCGAAGGAGCGCACCCCGCACCGTCCGGCGATGACGGACGATTTGCGCGAGGGCTTGGTCAAGCACGCACCGGGTTGGCAATTCTCGGCAGCGCTGATCCTGGCGCGCGAACCTCGCCGGCGAAATTCCGCGATCCGTCGGCTGAGTTGGTCGGATGTGGATCTCGCGGCGGGTACGGTCCTCTGGCGGGGAGAGTTCGACAAGGCGAGGCGGGAACGTCGAACCCCGCTGACGCGGACGGCGACAGAGGTACTCCGAAGCATCCCCCGGGGAATCGGCGACGTTCCCGTTCTTCCGGCGGCAACGGACCCGTCGAAGGGCACCCCG
>VEPF01000327.1:936-17056 GCA_012027055.1 Gemmatimonadota bacterium
CGGGACCGGCGCCGGAGGGCACTTCGCGGCGCGGGGTACCACGCCGAGAAGCGAGCCGGGGTCCGCGATCCCCGGTTCCGGCGGCTTGGCCGGACCGAGCAGGAGGAACTGGCCGGGACGAGCTGGGACGTGCTTTCTACGGTGTATGACGACCTGTCGGAGGAGGACCTGCGGGATGCAGTTCGGCGGCTCGAAACCGGGTGATTTCAAGCCGCCGAATGGACGGGAGAATGGACGGTGTATCTCGTAAGTCTATGCGCCCGGCGCGACTCGAACGCGCGGCCTCATCCTCCGGAGGGATGCGCTCTATCCAGCTGAGCTACGGGCGCGGCTGCTGTTACATGGCTATTGACGTTACCCAAACGGGCCCGTGCGGTCAATCTCGGACCGTCTCCTGGCCCTTCCTGGCAATGCGCCAGCCACCCGCCTCGCCGTGTCCCCCAGCCTACACCGGAATCCGCCCCCCGTTGCGCTCCAACCACTGCTCGAAGCTCAGCACCTGCGGGTAGAACCTGCGCGCCTCCTCGACGGAGCGGGCCTCGAGCATGTAGTCCCGGAACAGCTGGTGGTGCTGGAACATGTTGCCCATGTCGTCCGCGCCGGGGAAGCCGAGTGCGCGATATGCGTCCGGCGCGATGTCCGCCCAGCGTACTTCCTCACCCAGCGCGCGGCCCATGGCGGCGGCCATTTCCGCGCCCGTCACCTGGTCGCCGGCGATGCCGAACGTCCGCCCGGCCTGGGACGTGCCCTCCTTGAAGACGCCATAGGCCACCCGGCCGATGTCGGCGGCGGCGATGCCGGGCAGCTTCATGTCCGACAGCGGTAGCACCAGGCTCAGGATGCCATCCTCGCCGCGCCGCGGACCGGCGCCGAAGTGGATGAAGTTGTCCCAGTAGAAAGCGATGCGCAGGAACGTGGTCGGCACGTTCAGCTCGCGGAAGAACCGGTCCGCTTCGCCCTTGGCGTCGAAGTGCGGGACCTTGTACTTGCCCTGGAGAGTGGGCAGCCGGGTATCGCTCAGGGGGATCTGCTCGCGGGTGTCCTCGAGCGTGGACCAGATCACGTGCGCGAGTCCCGCCCGGGCACCAGCCTGCGCCAGGTTTCTCGCCTGCTGCAGCTCGCGCTCGGCCGAGAAGTGCTCCCAGAAGTTGGTCACGCAGAACGCGCCGTGCGCGCCCGCGAATGCCGCGGCCAGGCTCGCCTCGTCATCCATGTCCGCGTGGACCACCTCTGCGCCGCGCGCGGCCAGCGCCCTCGCCTTTTCCGAGTCGGGATTGCGCGTGAGCGCCCGTACTGCGAAGCCGCCCCTCGGGTCGTCCAGGATCGCCGCCGCCAATCCGCCTCCCTGCGTGCCCGTCGCACCCGTTACCGCGATGACCTTCTGCACCGCCATACCGCCAACCTCCGCGTGATTGTCCAGTGCTCTCCGCCGGTGGCCCGGCAGACCCGGCAACAAAAAACCGCGCCGTCGGTGACGGTGCGGGCTCGATTCAGAAAGCAATGCGCCCCGGGCCAACGCAGGCCCCCACAGCGAATGCCGTCTGGCAGCACGGGATGCGAATAAGCCGAGTTCTGTCTCCGCCGCACGAGGCGGTGGGAGGCGGATCATTTCTCTAGGACCACGGTTACCCGCGGCCTCCAGCAGCCTACCCGGGACTCCCGGTCTTGCGACCATTGGCGCGGGCAGCGCCTCGTCCCTGCTTGGCCTTGCTCCGGGTGGGGTTTGCCGTGCCGTCCGCTGTTGCCAGGGACGCGGTGGTCTCTTGCACCACCGTTTCACCCTTGCCTGTGCCCCCTGCGGGGCCATCGGCGGTCTTTTCTCTGTTGCACTTTCCGTCGCCTCGCGACGCCCGGCCGTTAGCCGGCACCCTGCCCTCTGGAGCTCGGACTTTCCTCGTCCGCAGCGGTCCTCTACGGCCCGCGCGGCCGCGATCCGCACTCGCATCCCATGCTGTCAAACAGCGGCTAAAAGCTACCGGAATCCGGGGTTCCGGTCAACCGAACGCGGCCCGGGCAGGGCATCGCCGGCAGTGTCGCCACCTGCTCCGGCGCTCCGCCGAACAACGGCTTTTCAGCGCGGGCCGGTGCGCCGGATCAGCTCGCGCAGCAACACCGCGTCGCTCCGGTCCTGCGGCCGGTTGGCGGCTTCCTTGGAGCGCAGGACGTCGCGCAGTGAGGCTGCGAGCAGTGCGACGGCGAACACCTCGAACCGCACCGCGCCAGCCGCCAGGTCCTCGTAGCCGCCGGTGCCCGCGGGCTCGAATAGCAGGTCGATCCGGCCGGCGCTGGTGACCAGGTTCCAGACCGTCCCGCGCGCCAGCATGGCGGCGCTGCAGTCGAAGGCCAGCCCCTCCGGCACGTTCTCCGTGTAGATCCGCGCGTCGAGTTCCCGGAGCGCCGCCGCCAGGCGCTCCAGATTGGCGACGTCGCGCGCCGGCGTGATGTCCGCGTCCGCCGTGACCCGCGGAAAGCCCTGCAGCCGCGCCGCGAGGGCGCCGACCAGCACGTAGCTCACGCGGTGTGCCCCGAGCACGCGCACGATCCGCTCCGGGTCGAACGCGGCCGGCTCAGGCACGGCGCGCCCCCGCGACGAACCGGTCGAGGGCGGCCACCTCGCGCAGCCGGTCCTCGGGAGACAGCGCCAGGATGCGCGGTACGTCGTCCAGCATGTGCGTGTCGGCGGGCGGCTGCGGCCACAGCTCCGCGTGCAGGTCCCATCCCGCCGCGGCCAGGAGGCGGGCCAGCGTGTCGGCACCAGGCGACGTCTGTTCGCCCTCGATCCGGGCCAC
Organism: Gemmatimonadota bacterium; assembly: GCA_012027055.1. Taxonomy (GTDB): domain Bacteria; phylum Gemmatimonadota; class Gemmatimonadetes; order Longimicrobiales; family RSA9; genus VEPF01. The sequence continues at coordinate 3,726 of VEPF01000327.1, forward strand.
GACCGACTGCGCGGTGCCCGAGCGCCGCGCCAGCTCGCGCTGGGTCAGGCCCGCGCGCGCCCGCGCCTCGCGCACCAGGGTGGCGGCATTCCGCGTCCAGCTCATGGTCCATGATAGCTAATAAGCTATCATGCGTCAACCAGTTGCTCCCCCAGCCAGCTCAAACGAGCTTGCTGGCCCGCGTGCCGCGCGGGGTTTACACTGGATGCCGGCAGCCCACGGCTGCCACCGCCTTCCTCTCGCTCGGCGTGGTGAGTCTTGACCGACTCCGCAGGAGGGGTGGCCGAAGGACTCGCGGGCCGGTATGCCCTGCTGGGGCAGATCGGTTCGGGCGGGATGGCCTCGGTCTACCGTCGCCCGGGTCCGCTAGCTCGACCGGGACGTGGCCATCAAGGCGCTCCGCCCCGGCCTGGCGGCCGGGCTGGGCGCCGAGCGCTTCGGGCGCGAGATCGGCATCGCCGCGCGGCTCACCAACCCGCACATCCTCCCCCTGTTCGATTCCGGCGAGGCCAGCGGCTCGCTGTTCTACGTGATGCCGTACCTGGCGGGCGAGTCGCTGCGCGAGAAGCTCGACCGGGAGCGGCAGCTGGATGTGAGCGAGGCGGTGGCGATCGTCCGGCAGGTGGCCGCGGCGCTCGATTACGCCCACCGCCACGACGTCATCCACCGGGACATCAAGCCGGAGAACATCCTGCTCCACGAGGGCGAGGCGCTGGTGATGGACTTCGGCATCGCCATCGCGGTGAGCGCGGCCGCGGCGGAGCGGCTCACGGTGAGCGGCGCCTTCGTCGGCACGCCCGAGTACATGAGCCCGGAGCAGTGTACGGGTGATGCGCACATCGATGGCCGGAGCGACGTCTACTCCCTGGCCTGCGTGCTCTACGAGTTGCTCGCCGGTGAGCCGCCCTACACCGGACCGGGCGCACAGTCGGTGCTCGCGAAGAAGCTCGCCGACCCGGTGCCCGCGATCCGGCACGTCCGGCCGGCGGTCCCACCCGCGGTGGAACGGGCGCTCATGAAGGCGCTGGCTCGCGTTCCTGCCGATCGCTTCGCCACCGCCGGCGCCTTCGCCGCGGCGCTGGCCGAGACCGGCGTGTCCCGGCCGGCCGACCACTCGGTGGCCGTACTGCCGTTCGTGAACCTGAGTGCGGACCCGGAGAACGAGTATTTCGCCGACGGCATCACGGAGGACGTGATCGCGCAGCTGACCAAGGTGCGCGCGCTCAAGGTGATCTCCCGCACCTCGGTGATGCGCTTCAAGAACCGGCAGGAGGGGCTGCGCGAGATCGGCCGGCTGCTGGGCGTGGACACCGTGCTGGAGGGCAGCGTGCGGCGTGCGGGCGATCGGGTGCGCGTCGTCGCCCAGTTGATCAATGCGGACACCGACGAGCACCTCTGGGCGGACACGTACGACCGCCGGCTGAGCGACATCTTCGCCATCCAGAGCGACGTGGCGGTGCGCATCACGGAGTCGCTGCGCGCGGAACTGTCTGCGGACGAGCGCGCGCGCATCCACAAGGAGCCGACGACCAGTCCCGAGGCCTACCAGCTCTACCTCCAGGCCCGGTGCTGCCACGACCGGATGACGGAAGAAGGGCTGCACACGGCCATCGCGTACTACCGCCAGGCCATCGACCGCGACCCGCAGTACGCGCTGGCCTGGGCCTTCCTCGGGCTCGCTTTCGTGATGCTCGGGATGGGGTTCGGCGCGGGCGCGATCAGGCCGCGCGAAGCATACGCCGAGGCGCGCAAGGCGATCGGCCAGGCGCTGGCGATCGATGATGCGCTGGGCGATGCGCACTCCAACCTGGCGCTGATCGAGTTCGTGGCGGACTACCGCTGGGCCGAGGCCGAACGGGAGTTCCAGCGGGCGCTGGAGCTGAACCCCGGGTGTGCCCGCACCTGTGACGCGTACGGACTCATGCTGGCCGCGCAGGCCCGCTACGACGAGGCGCTCGCCATGCGGCGCCGGGCCCTCGAGCTGGATCCGCTCGATCCCATCTGCGCCTCCGACCTGGCCACCACGCTGCTGCGCGCGGGGTGCTACCAGGAGGCGCTGCTCGAGGCGCAGCGCCTGGCCGAGCGCGAGCCCGGCCTGGCCCTGGCGCACTCCACGCTCGGCTGGGCCCACCTGCACACCGCCAACCCGGCCGCGGGTATCGCGGAGCTGGAGAAGGCCACCGAGCTGTCCGCCGGCAACACCATGTTCCTGGCGCAGTTGGGAGAAGCCTACGCGCTGGCGGGCCGGACGAAGGACGCGCGCCGCGTGCTGCAACGCCTGGAGCAGCTGGCGCGCGAGCGCTACGTGCCCAGCTACCACTTCGCCTACGTCTACACCGGGTTGGGCGAGCAGGAAAAGGCGCTGGACTGCCTGGAGCGTGCCTACGAGGAGCACGCTGGCGGGATCTACGGCTTCAAGGGCTCGTTCCTGTTCGCGAGCCTGCGCACGCATCCGCGTTTCCGCGCGCTGCTGGTCAGGATGAACCTGGCCTGACCCCCGCCCACGGCGCAGTTCCTTCCGGCTCGAGCGACGCTACTGCGGCAGTCCCAACCTGTCCATGAGCGCGCGGAAGCGCGGCTCGCGGCGTATCGGGTCGAATATCGGATCCACGCTGACGTAGGGCATGTTCGGGTCGCGCTCGGCCATGGCCTGCTCAAGGTACCCGATCGCCCGGTCGGGCGCGCCGCCCCGCACGTACAGCGTGCCGACCGCCCACGGCCGCGCGTACGTGGTGGCGGCACGCGCGACGCGCAGGCCGGCGACCGCGCGCAGCGCCGCGGCGTAACCGCCGGTCCGGTACCCCCGCTCCAGCGCGGCCAGGACATCCGGAGCGTTCACGAACGACGCGCGCCACATCCGGAGCGCCTCCTCCTGCCGGCCGAGCAAGTGGTAGGTGGTGCGCAGCGTGCTGAGCACGATGGGGGCCTGCGGATCCCGCTCGAGCACCGGCTGCAGTGCGGCGAGGGCGTCGGCCGGGCGGTGCAGGAAGTTGAGCGTCATGCCGTAGAGCGCCTGCACCAGGGTGTTGAACGGGTCGAGCTGGACGGCCTGCCGGGCCTGCTCCAGCGCCTCCGCGTCCCGGTCCAGGAACAGCAGCAGGTGCGCGTAGTACGCCCGCGTCTCGGAATCGGTGGGATCGGCATCGAGCGCGCGCTCGAATGCGGTCAGCGCGCCCGGCCAGTTCCACTCGACCCACGTGAGGCGGGCCGCCATCTCGGACTGCACGCCAGACAGGGCGGGATCGATGGCCAGCGCGCGCGCCAGCGCGGAGTCCGCGTGCGGTCGGGCCGCGGTGGCGGGGATGATGCCCATCTGCGCGCGCCCGTTCCACATACGCATGATCCCCACCCAGGCTTCGGCGCACAGTGAGTCGCGCGCCAGTGCCAGCTGGTAGTACTCGAGCGCCGTCGCGAATCCCGCCTCCGTGAGCTTCTGCCACTGGAAGCGCGCCTGCAGCAGCGCATCGTAGACCTGCGGGTCCACCTCCTGCGCTTCGGCCAGCCGCGCCCGGGCCGCGGCATCCAGCCGCACCCCGATCTCCGTGGCGAGCGCGCGGGCCACGTCGCGGTACAGGCCGACGATGTCACGCGGCCTGGCCTGGAACGACTCGGTCCAGAGGACCTCCTCGCTCCTGCCGTGCACCAGCTGCAGTTGCACCGCCACGTTCCCGGGCGCGACCGTGGCGGAGCCCTGGACCACGCCATCCACCTCCAGCTCGCGCGCGATCTCCCGCGGCGTCCTGCTGCCATCCGCGTAGCGCGCCACGGAGGCCGAGCTGATGACCCGGATCCCCGCCCTGGCCAGCTCCAGCACCAGGTCGCCGTGCATCCCCTGGACGTAATACGCCTGCGTGCTGTCGCCCCGCGGGTTGGCGAACGGCAGCACCGCGATCCGTTCCATGCTCGGGCCGCGCAGCAGTGCGGACAGCCACCAGCCGAGGGTGGCCATGATCACCATGCCCGCCCCGAGGACGGCACCACGGAGGACGCGGCCGCGCCGGCGGCGCTGCGCGTCCCGCTCGATGAACGCGGTGGTGGTGGCCTGCTCCAGCGCGCGCGTGAATTCGCCGGCCGTCGCGTGCCGCTCCCCGGGCTCCACCGCCAGCGCGCGCCGGAGGACTTCCTGGATGGTCGGCGGCACATCGGGACGGAGGCGCGTGACGTCGCCCACGTCCCCGGTCAGCTTCTTCGCGAGCGCCGCCCGCGGCGAGGTCGCCGGGAACGGGACCTCGCCAGCGAGCATCTCGTACAGCACGCAGCCCAGGGCGTAGACGTCGCTCCGGCGGTCCACCACGGCCTCGTCACCGAGCTGCTCCGGGCTCATGTACGTGAACGTGCCCACCGCCACGCCCGTGCGCGTCAGGTGCGCCTGCGCTTCGCTCGCCACCTGCGCGATGCCGAAGTCGCACACCAGCGCGTGCCCGGCCTGGAACAGCACGTTCTCGGGCTTGATGTCCCGGTGCACGAGCCCGTGCTCGTGCGCGTACTGGAGCGCGTCCCCGATCTCGCGCGTGATGCGGACGGCCTCCGCGAGCGGCAGGCGCTTCTCGCGGTCCAGCAGAGCCCGGAGCGATTCGCCTTCCACGAACGGCATGACGAAGTACAGCAGCCCGTCCGCTTCGCCGGAATCGTGGAGCGCCAGGATGTTGGGGTGCTGGAGGCGGGCGACGGTCTCGATCTCGCGCAGGAAGCGCTCTGCCCCGAACGCCGCGGTCAGCTCCGGCCGGAGCACCTTGATGGCGACCGGGCGCCGGTGCTTCAGGTCTTCCGCGAGGAAGACCCGCGCCATGCCGCCCTCGCCGAGCTCGCGCTCGATCCGGTAGCGCGCGGCGAGGGCCTGTTCGAGACGGCGACGCGTGTCCATGCGGTCCCCGGCAGTCTGCCGCCGCACCACGTGCGGCCTCGAGGGACGGATTACGTCGTCTTCAGTACGCCGCCAGCCCGGTCAGGTCCTGTCCCAGGATCAGCCCGTGGATGTCGTGCGTGCCTTCGTAAGTATACACCGACTCCAGGTTGGCCATGTGCCGCATGGCCGCGTATTCGACCAGGATGCCGTTCGCGCCCAGCAGGCGGCGGGCCTCCCGCGCCACGTCCGTGGCCATATCGCAGTTGGCGCGCTTGGCCAGCGAGACCTGCTGCGGCCGCATCTTCCCCGCGTCCTTGAGCCGGCCGAGCTGCAGGCAGAGCAGCTGCGCCTGCGTGATCCGGGTGACCATGACCGCGAGCCGGATCTGCTGGATCTGCTTGGCGCCGATGGGCGCATCGAACATCACGCGCTCCCGGGAGTAACGGAGCGCCTCATCGAAGCAGGCCATGGCCGCACCCACCACCCCGAACGCGATGCCGAAGCGCGCCTGCGTCAGGCACATGAGCGGGCTCTTGAGCCCCTTCGAGCCCGGCAGCAGCGCCTCCGGCCCGACCCGCACGTCCTGCAGCACCAGCTCGCTGGTGTCGCTCGCCAGCAGCGAGAGCTTTCCTTTCTGGTCCTTCGCGGTGAAGCCCGGCGAGTCCGTGGGCACGATGAAGCCGCGGATCGAGGCCACGTTATCGAGCGCGCCGGTCTTGGCCCACACGATCGCGATGTGGGCCATCGAGCCGTTGGTGATCCGCATCTTGGCGCCGTTCAGCACCCAGCCGTCACCGTCCGGACGCGCGGTGGTGATCATGCCGGCCGGGTTCGAGCCGAAGTCCGGCTCGGTGAGCCCGAAGCAGCCAATGACCTCGCCCGCGGCCATCTTCGGCAGGTACTGCTGTTTCTGCGCCTCGCTGCCGAACGCGTAGATGGGGTACATGCAGAGCGCGCCCTGCACGGACGCGAAGCTGCGGATGCCGCTGTCGCCCCGCTCCAGCTCCTGCATGATCAGCCCGTAGGCGACGTTGTTCAGCCCCGCGCACCCGTACTCCTCCGGCAGGTTGGCGCCGAACACGCCCAGCTCCGCGAGCCCGGGGATCAGCTCCCTCGGGAAGTGCCGGCCGATGTAGGCCTCCTCGATCACCGGCAGGAGGTTGTCGTCCACCCAGGCGCGCACGGTGTCGCGCACCATGCGCTCGTCCTCGCTCAGCAGCGAGTCGATGTCGTAGTAGTCGATGCCCTGGAAGGCGGCCATGGCCTTGCTCTCGCAATGGAGTGATCCGGGCGCGGAATCTAGCCAACGGGGCGGGAGGCGGGCCACCTGGGCGCCGCCGCGGCGGCTTCGTGCCCAACCTGCCACCTTCAGGATCGCCTGGAGGTGCGTGGCGCAAAGGCGGCCACGGCCGCGGGCGCCGTGGCTGCCAACTCTCCAATGGTAGCGTCGGCGCGAGGCCGGTGGAGCATTGGCGGCCACCATGGTAGCCAACCCTCCCCGCCCTGGCTACGGCCCGGCATCTGTGGAACCTAGGCTGTCCATATGGGGGCGAACACTCCACTCCGCGACGGAAGTGGCACGCTGTGGAGAGTTCGTTGGGTTCCGCACGCTGCACGGGAGCGTTCCGGGCACCCGCAATGTCGCTGACCGCGGCCGGCTAGGCCCACCCGTCCAGGCGCGAACTGCGGCCGGCGTCCACGCCGGTTGCTGGCCACCCTCCTCGCGCCCGTCCCGGTCGCCGTGGCAGCCCACCCGCCGGCTCGTGCCGCTCGAACGCGGTCGGGCGCGCGGCACCTGCGGGTGGGCTGCGGCGAAGGCGGGGTCGGGCGCGCAGGGGCTGGCCACCGGCGCAGCGTGCACCGGTGCGGCCGGAGGCCTGCGCCCGCGTGCGCTCAGGCCTGCGACGCCGGCGGCAGCAGCCCCAGCTGCATCAGCGCGGCCAGGTTGTCCCAGGATGTCCAGGTCTCGGCGATCCGGCCGCCCTCGAACCGGTGCATGCCGATGATCGCGATTTCCATGACCCGGCCGGTGGCCGGGAACGGGCCCATGGGTCCGGCCATGGTGCCGCGGCCGCGCGAGCGCCACGCCACGTAGTCCTCTTCAGCCACGAGCCACTCCAGCTGCTCGGTGTAATCCGGGAACGTGGCCTGGTTGGCGAGCAGCCAGCCGTGCATGGCCTCCGGGCCGTGGATTTCCTGCAACTCGGGCGGCATCGCCTGGCAATGCCGGACGTAATTCGGCGCGAGCGCCGCGGTGAAGCCCGCGACATCGCCCGCGCTGATGCGCTCGAGCGCCCGGGTGACCAGCGCTTTGTTGGCCGCGGCCTGCGATTCCTGCTGCGCTTCCGAAGACATGGTCCGCTCCTGCGAAATGGTTTCGGAGCCTTCGTGTCCGCTTACCTGAGCGCCCGCGTCACCGCGTCCGCGTACTCGTCCGTGGTGGCGCGGCCGTGCAGGTCGGGCGTGAGCGTCTCGCGGGCCGAGAGCGTGGCCTGCACGGCGGCGCGGATCCGGTCGGCGCACTCGAACTGCTTCAGGTGGTCGAGCATCATGCACGCGGCCAGGATCATGGCGGTGGGGTTGGCGATTCCCTTCCCCGTCAGATCGGGAGCGGAGCCGTGCACGGGCTCGTACATGGCGACGTCGGTGCCGATGTTCCCGCCCGGCGCCATGCCCAGCCCGCCCACCAGTCCGGCCATCTGGTCGCTCAGGATGTCGCCGAACATGTTCTCCATCACCAGCACGTCGAACTGGTACGGGTTGAGCACCAGGTGCATGGCGGTGGCATCGATGATCCGGTCCTCCCACTCGACCCGGCCGGCGTACTCCGCCGCGATCTTGTGGCCTTCCTCGAGGAAGAGCCCCTGCGTGTACTTGAGGATGTTGGCCTTGTGGGCGAGCGTGACCTTGCGGCGGCGGTGGCGGACCGCGTACTCGAAGGCGTAGCGCACGATGCGCTCGGCGCCGAAGCGCGTGACCAGCATCACCGACTCGGCGGCCGCCCTGGGATCGCCGCCCATGCCGATGTAGTGCTCGACGCCCACGTACAGCCCCTCGGTGTTCTCGCGGATCAGCACCAGGTCGATGTCCTCGTAGCGGCCGCCCGGCATCATGGTGACCGCGGGCCGGACGTTCGCGTACAGGTCGAACTCCTTCCGGAGCGCCACGTTGATGGAGCGGAAGCCCACGCCCACCGGGGTGGTGAGCGGCCCCTTGAGGCAGAGGCCGTGGCGGCGGATGGAGGCCAGCGCCTCGTCCGGCAGCGGGGGGTGCACCGCGGCCAAAGCGGCCATGCCGGCGAGCTGCTCGTCCCACGCGAGCGCGGCGCCGGCGGCCTCCAGCACGCGGAGCGTGGCGGCGGTGATGGACGGCCCGATGCCGTCGCCCGGGATCAGGGTCGCGGTGACAGCCATGGTCTCGCCTCGCGAAAACGGTGCTTGAACGTCAGTGCGGCAGCGGCCCGGAACGACGGTGCGCCGGCACCATGGACAGCAGCGCGCCCGCAGCGAACCTCAGTGCGCCAGCAGTTCGGCGAGCGCGCTCGCTGCCGTCGCGGATACCGCCGCCGTAGTGGGCGGCCCCGGCTGCCCGGCCACGGCTCCGAGCCACAGCACGTCGCCAGCGCTGGTGTCGATGATGGCGACGTTCAGCTCCACCCGGCCGGGCGCGCCGGCCGCGCCCGCGACGTACCCGCCCGCGTACGGCAGCAGTGCCAGGCGCGCGTTCAGCAGCAGGCCCAGGTTGTGGAGGTCGGTGAAGAGCGGCTCGCCGATGCGCTGCAGCCGCGCCCGCCGGAACGCGCTCACGTCCAGCTCGCGCAGGCGGATGCGCAGCGTGGGCGAGTTGCGCAGCACCCGCTCCAGCTCGGCCGGCAGGATCCAGCGGACGCCGGGCGCGCGCTCGGGCAGGAAGTACGCGATGTCCGCATCCAGTCCCGCCACCGCGGTGATGCCCGGGCCGCTGACCGGCTGGACCGGGAGCACCAGCACGGGCCGGCCGGCCAGGCCGGGCGGCGGTGAGGTCGGCGAGTCGGGAGCGGGCGGGCTCGCCCGCCGGGCGCAGCCGCCCGCCAGCAGCAGCGCGCCCGCGGCCAGCAGCGCCACGCGCCTGGTGCGCCCGCGGAGCGTGCGCAGAGCATGTACCCGCCGTCCACGGGGATGATGGCGCCGGTGATGTGCCGGGCGTGTTCGGAGCAGAGGAAGAGCACCACGTTGGCCACGTCCTGCGGATCGCCGAGCCGGCCGAGCACCGCGTGCTCGCGGGCATGGTCCAGGATCTCCGGCGAGACGCCGGCGGTGAGGCGGGTGGTGCGGATGTAGCCGGGCGCGACCGCGTTCACGTTCACGTTCGAGCGCCCCAGCTCCACCGCCGCGGAGCGCGTGAGCCCGATCAGCCCCGCCTTGGACGCGGCGTAGTTGGCCAGCCCGAACTCGCTCCGGATGCCGTGCACGGACGCGATGTTCACGATCTTGCCGTGCTGCTGCGCGCGGAACATGGGCGCGACCGCGCGGATCATCAGGAACGCGCCGGTCAGGTTGGTGTCCACCACGTCCTGCCACTCGTGCACGTCCATGCGCCAGAGCGCGCGGTCGCGGGCGATGCCGGCGTTGTTCACCAGCACGTTCAGCCCGCCCAGCATCTTGTCTGCGTACGTGACGAAGTCGCTCACCTCTTCCGGGTTCCGCACGTCCGCCTCGTGGCAGACCACGGTCACCTCGCAGCCGCGCGCCTCCGCCGCGGTCAGCTCCGCGGCCTCCTTCGTGCGACCATCGCCCTCGTCGATGTAGTTGAACGCGATGCTCACGCCGTGCCGCGCCAGCTCCAGCACGATCGCGCGCCCGATGCCGGTCGCGCCGCCGGTCACGATCGCGCCCGTGCCGCGCAGCTCCGGATACGCGCTCTGCGGCTGCGGCCGGGTCTCGTGCGTGACCTCCGCCAGCAGCTGCTCGACCGCGGCTTCCGCCACCCGGGGCCCCGGGGGTGACTCCAGCTCGAAAGGCCCGTTCGGCTCGTGGGGTCCGATCTGCCGCACCTCTTCCGTGCTCACGTCTCCCTCATCGCGGCCGGGCCGGGCTGGTGGTGGGCGGGATCAACGACGTCATCCGAGGATGCCGCCCGCCCCTGGCGCTGTCAAGCAAAGCAACCGCCGCCGCCCGGCCCATCCTCAACACCCTGTCGCAACGTCAGCCTCGCCCGCCACGAGCCCGGGCGACGTCGCCCGCCGTGATCCAGCCCCGCGCCGGTCTGGAGCGTACTGGCGGAGCATATGCTCGGTTCGGTGCGGCCGCCCTGGCCCCGCCGGCGCGGAAACGCGCCCCGGGACGGGAAGTCGGCGGCCCGGCTGAGGCCGGACCGCCGCCCGTGCTGCCCCCTTGACGGGTCGTCAGCAGTCGTCCGGGCGGACGGCGGGTTCGTCCGCGTGGTGCTTGATGGTGCGGCCCTCCACCAGGTAGACCACGTCTTCCGCGATGTTGGTGGCCATGTCCGCGATCCGCTCCAGGTTCGCGGAGATGAGCAGCAGGTCCATGCCCGCGGTGATGGTGCGGGGATCCTCCATCATGTGCGTGAGCAGGATCCGGAAGTTGTTCTTGTGCAGGTCGTCCACGGCGTCATCGCGCCCGAGTACCTCGCGCGCCAGCTGCGCATTGCCTTGCACGAACGCGTTGAGCGCATCGCTCAGCATGTCGGTGGCCAGCCGGCTCATCTCCTCGATCTCCGGCAGCGCCCCGAAGGGCGGCGCCTGTGACAGCCAGGTGACCTTGTCCGCGATGTTCACGGCGTGGTCGCCGATCCGCTCGAGGTCGCTCGAGATCTTCATGGAGACGGCGATCAGGCGCAGGTCGCGGGCCATGGGCTGCTGCAGCGCCAGCAGCCCGATCGCCAGCGCGTCGATCGAGACCTCCAGCTCGTCGATCACGTTATCCGCCGCCACCACCGCCGCGGCCGCCACCGGGTCGCGGTTCCGGAGCGACTCCACGGCCCGGCGCACCGCCTCTTCGGCCAGGCCCGCCATGCCGACCAGGCTGGCTTTGAGCTTGTCCAGCTCTTCCTGGAAGTGCCTCATGTCAACCGAATCTCCCGGTGATGTACGATTCCGTCCGCTCTTCGCGCGGGTTCGTGAAGATCTCCTCGGTAGGACCGTACTCGATCAGCTCGCCCAGGTACAGGAACGCCGTGTACTCGGACACGCGTGCGGCCTGCTGCATGTTGTGTGTTACGATCACCACCGTGTAGTCCTGCTTCAGCTGGTAGATCAGCTCTTCGATCTTCTGCGTGGCAATCGGGTCCAGCGCCGACGCCGGCTCGTCCATGAGCAGCACCTCCGGCTCCACCGCCAGCGCGCGCGCGATGCACAGCCGCTGCTGCTGCCCGCCCGAGAGCGCCAGCGCGCTCTGGTCCAGCCGGTCCTTCACCTCGTCCCAGAGCGCCGCGTGCCGGAGCGAGCGCTCCACCTGCTCGTCCAGGTTGCCGCGGTAGCCGTTGATGCGCGGCCCGAACGCAATGTTGTCGTAGATCGACTTGGGGAACGGGTTCGGCTTCTGGAACACCATGCCGATGCGGCGCCGGATGTCCACGGGATCGACGTCGCCGCCGTACAGGTTCCGGCCCTGGAACAGCGCTGCGCCTTCGACCCTCGCCCCGGGTACCAGGTCGTTCATGCGGTTGAAGCAGCGCAGTAGCGTGCTCTTGCCGCAACCGGACGGCCCGATGAACGCGACCACCTTGCGGTCCGGGATGCGGATGGAGACGTGCTTGACCGCGCGGGTCGGGCCGTAGAGCACCGAGAGGTCCCGGGTCTCCAGCTCGACGTTGCCGGGCGGAGTGATGATCGACTGGCTCATTCGTCAGTGCTTGCGCGAGTAACGGTTGCGGAGCACGATCGCGATGGCGTTCATGCCCAGCAGCAATATCAGCAATACGATCCCGGCCGCCGCGGCCAGCTCCTGGAAGGGCTGCTGCGGACGGGACACCCAGTTGTAGATCTGGATCGGGATGGCCGTGAACTGGTCGGTCAGGGAGCCGGGCACGAAATCGATGAACGCGAGCGCGCCGATCAGCAGCAGCGGCGCCGCTTCGCCGATCGCCCGCGAGAGGGCGAGGATCGTACCGGTCAGGATCCCCGGCAGCGCGAGCGGGAAGACGTGGTGACGGACGGCCTCCCAGCGCGTCGCGCCCAGCGCATAGGCGGCCAGGCGGATGGAGCCGGGCACCGCCTTGATGGCTTCCTGCGCGGCAATGATGATCACCGGCAGGATCAGCAGCGTGAGCGTGAGCGCGCCCGCGAGCACGCTCCGCCCGAGCGCGAACGCGCGCACGAACACGGCCAGCCCGAGGATGCCGTAGACTATCGAGGGCACGCCGGCCAGGTTCGCGATGTTCATCTGGATCAGCCGCTTGAACCGGGTGTCGCCCGCGTACTCCTCCAGCCAGATGGCGGTGCCGACCCCGAGCGGGAACGCCACCACCGCCGTGATCAGCATCAGCCAGATGGTGCCGAACAGTGCCGGCCGCAGCCCTGCCCGGCTGGCCAGGTACGAGGGGTTGTGGCGCAGAAAGTCACTGCTCAGGCGGCCGCTGCCATCCGCGATGATGTCCGCCAGCAGCACCGCCAGCACCACCACGCCGATCAGGGTGGCCACCAGCGTCACGGCCTGGAACACCACGCCGAACCGGGCGCGCGCCCGGAGCCGCGGCCGGAACCGGCGCTCGTCCCGCTGGGCCGCCGGGTGCGCCCCGCCGGCCACCGCGCAGCCGGAACACCGCTGCCGCGCGTCGCCGCCGCTCATTCGTACACCTCCCGGAAGCGACGCAGCACGATCCCGCTCAGGATGTTCATGAGCAGCGTGATCGCGAAGAGCGCGAGCCCGACCGCGAAGATGGTCTGGTACTCGAGCGAGCCGTGCGGCGATTCGCCCTGGCTCACCTGCGCGATGTAGGCGGTCATGGTCTGCACGCTGCGCAGCGGGTTGAGCGTCAGGTTGGAGGCCGCGCCCGCCGCGATGGTCACGATCATGGTTTCGCCGATGGCGCGCGAGACGGCCAGGATGAACGAAGCGATGATCCCGGAGAGCGCCGCGGGCACCACGGTGCGGGTGGCCACCTCGAAGCGGTTGGCGCCCAGCGCGTAGGCGCCCTCGCGCAGGCTGCGCGGCACCGCGCTCATGGCGTCCTCCGAGAGCGAGGACACCAGCGGGATGATCATGATGCCCATCACGATGGCCGCGCTCAGTGCGTTGTACGTGTCCGCGTTCGGGAACAGCGGCCGGATCAGGTGGGGCGTCACGAACGTGAGCGCGAAGTAGCCGTAGACCACCGTGGGCTCGCCCGCGAGCACCTCGAGCGCAGGCTTGAGCACGGCCCGCACCCGCGGCCGCGCGTACTCGCTCAGGTAGATGGCCGCGGCCAGCCCGCGCGGCAGCGCCACCACGGCCGCGCACGCGGCGATCAGCACCGAGCCCGTGCGCAGCGGCAGGCCTCCGCCGAG
>VEPF01000123.1 GCA_012027055.1 Gemmatimonadota bacterium
GCTCACGAGCGAAGGGGTGAGCGCGGTGGACTACGCGTGGCACCGCGTGGACTCGCTCGACGTCGCCGCCGCGCACCGCGACCGCGCCAACCTGCCGCCCGAATGGGCGGCGTTCTTCCGCGGTCTCGGCAATCCGGGCCGCTGCTGGGTCTCCGTGCACTGCTTCGAGCCGCGCGCCCTGCTCGAGCGCTTCCTGCTTCCGGCCATCGCGGCCGAGCCACGGCTCAAGGTGTTCTACCAGACCGTGCCCGTGGCCGTAACCCGCGCCGCCGGGGCCATCACCGAACTCCGCGCCGTGCAGCGGTTCGCGCGCGCTGGCGACGGGTACGGCCGGCTCCTCTCCGCGGCCATCGGCGACTGGTACGATCCGCAACCATCCCCGTATTTCGCCAAGCGCGTGCTCATGTTCCGCGGTCCCCCGAACCGCCCGGCCGTGTTCATCGATGCGACGCCGTTCGGCGACCTGCTGGTCCTCGCCGATGCCGGCTTCCTGCAGGGGACGGATGCCGTCGATGGCGAGGCGGGCGCAGGCGCCGAGCAGTGCGGCCAGGCGCTTGTGTTCCCGTTCGTCCTGGCCTGGGACACGGCGGCGTTCAGTCAGCCGATCGCTGCAGCCGTGGCGAGCGCGCCCGGCGACACGGTCGGTCTCACGCTCGGCACGTACGACTGGTCAGCCGTGTGGACGTACCGCCGCCTCCGCGCCGCCGCGCGCGATCCCGGCCCGGGCGACCTCTCCATGCAGAACTGGGAGCGCGGCAACGACTACTTCGGGCGCTACCTGCTGCTGCCCATCGCCGCCGCGCGCGCCCAGGCACGGAGCGGCTGGCGCGGGGGCGTGGACACGGCCGCGCTCGCGGGCGCGGAGCGGCGCGCACTGGCGTGGGCGGGCTGGTTCGCGGCGCACGCGCCGCCGGAAAGCGCGGGCCGCCTGCGTCTCGCCACCGACGTGCTGGACACCGGCACGGGGCTCTCGAAGCTCCCGTACCTGCGGGACACGCGTCGCAGCATCGGCCTGGACGGGTACGTCCTGCCCGGCCGGGATCTCGCCGCCACCCCCGGCCAGGTTACCGGTCCCGCGTACGCCGATCGCGTGGCGCTGGGGGCCTATCCCTTCGACTTCCGGGTGCTGCCCGGCTGCCCGCGGCCGGCCGAGGCGGGAGAGAAGACGCTGCCTTACTTCATCCCTTTCCGGGCGCTCACCAACCGCGATGTGCCCAACCTGCTGGTGGCGGGACGGACCATGGCGCAGTCATCGGTCGCGAACGGCGCGACCCGGCTGCAGCCGGAGGAGTGGACCAGCGGGCTGGCAGCAGGGGTGGCCGCGGCCTTCCTGGCGCGCCAGCGGCAGAGCACGACGGACGCGCTCCGGGACATCGCGCGCATCCAGGAGCGGATTCGCCGCTACGCACCGCTGGAATGGACCATCGGCGGCCGCCGCTACCCCGCGGACCGGGGGGTCACCTGAGCGTGCTCCCCAGGAGCGCGCCGCTGGCCCAGTACGCACCAGTCATGCTTGCCGGCAGCAGGTCGTACGTGGCCTCGAGACGCAGGTAGCGCAGCCGCACGCTCTCGATGCGCGCCGCCCCCAGCAGATCGCCCGGCCGGACATCCCACAGGCGCGTGCCCGCCGCGGTGGGATGCGCCCCGGCCGCGACCAGCTCGGCGCCATCCCGAAGCCGCACCGCCAGCAGCGGGACTGCGCCCCGCAGGGCGACGCGGGCCACGCGGCGCACCGGCACCAGCACCCTCACCCCGTTCCGGTCCAGGCTCCAGACCAGGTCTCCCGGCCGCAGTGCGCGCACCGCCAGGTCGCCGCGGCCGGTCGCGATGCGCGTATCGCCGCTCAGGCAGATGGGGCACGCGTTGCTGCCCGCCTGCCAGCGCTCTTCCGTCACCCGGCCGGAGCGGCTGATCGCACCGGAAACGTAGAAGTAGCGCTCCTGCCGCTCCGCCCGCAGCTGGAACGCGTAGCCGACGTCCGCTGCCTCCAGCACGATCGAGTTGAGCCGCTTGCTCTCCCGATAGATCGCGAGCTGCTGCTCCGCCGTGAACGCGCTGCCCGGCGCGAGCCCGAGGTGCTGCAGGATGGCGCTGAAGCGCTCCTGGTCCGCCGCGATGACCGGGAACTGTTCCTTCGCCCGCTCCGGCTCATCGCCTCGCGCCACCGGCCAGTAGTCCGGGTCGCAGTAGAAGATCCGGTAGCGCGCGTCCAGCTCGTACCTGAGCTGCGTGGGCGTGAGGTCGTCGCCGCCGTCCAGAACGGGATCAGTACAGCCGGCCGGCAGGCCGCCGGCGACCAGCAGCGCGGCCAGGAGCAGCGGACGCGGCGAGCGACGAAGATTCATGGGCGACGAACGCTCCGGCACGGGCACACCTTCAGCAATGAAAACGCGGGAGACCCCGCGAACGCAACACCCAGGTGCCCGCGCGGGCAGGTACCCGCCCCGCGCGGATGCGATCTGCGCCCCCGTTTCCTTCCGGCCGCCCGCCCGCAAGATTCCCCGCAGGCCAGCCAACCTCTGCCCCGAGTCCGCACTTGAAGATCGCGTTCATAGGCAGCCACGGCGTGGGCAAGACCACGCTCTGCTTCGACGTCGCCGCGCGCCTCAAGCGGCTCGACATGGCCGTCGAGCTGGTGAAGGAAGTCGCGCGGGCGTGCCCCCTGCCCATCAACCGCGACACCACCGTCGAGGCGCAGGCGTGGATCCTCCATTCCCAGATCGCGGAGGAGCTCGTCGCCGGCTCCCGCTACGACGTCGTCGTGAGTGACCGCTCCGTGCTCGACAACTACGCCTACCTGGTGCACCGCGCCGGACCGCAGCCCGCCTACGAACCGTTGATCCGCGGCTGGATGCGCACCTATGACTTCGTATTCAAGGTGCCGGTCATCGCGCCGCCCTCCTTCGACGGCACGCGCGATGTGAGCGAAGCCTTCCAGCGGGACGTGGACGCCCTGATCGACGAACTGCTGGTCCAGTTCGAGGTGGATTGCCAGCGCCTGGACCCGCTCGACCGGGACGGCTGGTGCGAGGCCGTGGTCGACGCCCTGGGCCTGCCTTCCAAACCGCCCCAGATCGACATCTTCGCCGCGGACGGT
>VEPF01000190.1 GCA_012027055.1 Gemmatimonadota bacterium
CTGCTTCAGGGAGCCGGCCGGCACCGCCTTCCGCAGCGCCTCGCCCTCGGCCTTCTTGCCGGTCCGGAGCGGCAGCTCGGCGCGGAGCGCCCTCTCGAGCAGAGAGACGCCGGTGCTCTTCTCGAGCGCGGCCTCCGCGGCCGGGTAGTCCTTGCGGTCGAGCGCCAGCATGGCCTCGAGCAACGCGGTGTTGTCGGCGGGGACCAGGGCGGCCAGCCGGGTCGCCGCGGCTCTGGCAGAATCAGGCTGGCCCAGCCGCGCCCGCACGACGGCGTTGTGGAACTGGATGCTCGACGACCGCAGAGCGGGAACGGGGGTCAGGGCTTCGGCCGCGGCCAGGTGCGGTTGTACCTCTTCGCGCTTGCCAAGGTAGGCGTGGACGACCGCGGCGCGCAGGTGCGCGAGCACCGCGGGCCCCGGCAGATTGGCATTCTTCGCGATGGCCGCGATGCTGTCGATGTGCTGCCCGGCCCCGCGTCCATCCTTCGCATACAGGTGCGTCACGGCCTGCCAGTACCTGGCTTCCAGGCCGCTGCCAGGCGTGGTGAGCCGAGCCACGATCCTGTCGAAGTGCGTGTCCGCTTTCTTCGGGTCGCCCAGCATCAGGGCGATGGCGCCCAGCTTGTAGTCGGCAGGGCTCCACGCGGGCTCGAGCTCGAGGGCGCGCTGCAGCTCCGGGATGGCTTCCTGAGGACGGCCCAGCAGGATCAGGATGTCGGCGTACGAGTCGTGCGAGTTCGGGTGATTCGGCGCGAGCTGCACGTAGTGCTGGATCGCCTCCAGCGCGCCCTGCGGATCGCCGGCCTGCCAGAGGGTGTAGGCCAGGTTGTTGTAGGTGGCCGCGTGGTTCGGGAAGCGATCCCGGAACGCGCGCTGCGCGGCGACCACTGCCTGGGGCGTCCCCAGGGTGCTCCACTGAGCGGCCGCGTAGAAGTAATTGAGCTCGGGGTCGGTGGGTACCAGTTCGGTGGCCAGCTTCAGGATCGGGAACGCGGCCTCCGCGCGCCCTGCCGCGCCCTCGCGCCAGTACAGCGCGAGCAGGATGTCGGCCGGGCTACTGCCGCCCAGGGCTCCGAAGCTCTGGTCGATGCGGGCCTCGCGCTCGGCAGCCGCCGGTCCGGTCATCATGATCGCCTGGAGCACCTGCGCCATGCCGAACTGCGGGTCCGCCCTGAGCGCCGCTTCCAACTGCTGACGGGCGCGCGTGTTCGCCACGTTCTGCGCCTCGTACACCGCGTTGCGATACGCGGTCTTCGCGGCCTCCGGCGGCGCGGGCTTGGGACGGGCCGCCGGCACCACCTGCGCGCCCAGCGGCACCGCCGTCGCCGCGAGCAGGACCGCCCCGAGCAGCCAGGCAGCTCGTGCTTGCCTCGACATAGGACCTCCGTGACTGGAACGAGAAGAGCCGCGAGGGGAGCCCACCGCGGCAGCGCATCCGGCGAGTACGCCGGGTGTATTTCGACTTTTCGGAGCAGCGGCCGGATGATCGTTGCTGCGCCCGGAAACAGCACCTATATATGCGGCGGGCGCGTCAACCCGCTGTTCTTTTCCGTCAATTCCGGAACGGCATGCCGGCACTCGCTCTCCTGGGGCGCCCTCTCCTGGTCGCGGACGGCCACCGCGTGGTGACCGGGCGCGGCGCGCAGCGGCACTGCTTCGCCCTGCTCACCCTGCTGGCCGGCGAGCGCCGCGGCCTGAGCCGCGACCGGATCATTGCCTACCTCTGGCCGGAGTGCGACGCGCCGAGCGCGCGCCACCGGCTGAGCGTGACGCTCCACGTACTCCACGAGCAGCTGGGCGGGGAGAGCATCCTGGCGATCAGCGACGGGCTGGCGCTGGAACCGAGCCGGTGGGAAGTGGACGCGTGGCAGTTCGAGGAGGCGGCCGCCCGGGGCGAGTTCGCACTGGCTCTCGGCAGCTACCGCGGGCCGCTGCTCGACGGCTTCTTCCTGCGGCGGGCGCCGGGCTTCGAGCAGTGGCTGGAGCGCTGGCGCGACCGACTGGCGCGGCTGCACCTGGCCGTGCTCGAGGGGCTGGCCGACGGCGCGGAGCGCCAGGGCGATCGCGCCGCGTGCGTGGCCTACCGGCGCGAGCTGGTGGCGCACGATCCCTGCAGCAGTGCCCGCAACATCGCCCTGATGCGGGCGCTGGTGGCGGCCGCCCAGAGCGAAGCCGCGGTGCAGTGTGCCCGCGGGTACGCGCTCATGATCCGGGAGGAGTACGGCCTGGAGCCGGATCCGGCCGTACTGGCCAGCGCGGACGAGGTCATCCGGAACCGACGCGCCGCTGCCGCCGCAGCCCGGGCCTGAACCCCTGCCTCAGTCGCCCGGCCCGGCGCGGCCTCCCGCGGCGAGCGTCTCACCGTAGCACCAGCGCAGCAGGTTCGCGGCCGCGGCCTCCGAGTACAGGACGGGGATGCCGCCGAGCGAGCGCACCCACTCCGCATCGCCCTGCTCGAATACCCGCACGATGACCGGGACCGCGCCCGCCCGCTCGAGGAGCGGGCGGTTGTCGCGCGGGCGGCTCATGGTGGAGGCGACCGCGCGCGCGGTGGACACCCCGGCCTGGGCGAGCACGTGCGGGCGGGCGGCGTCGCCGCGGATGGCGGGGATGTCGGCCTGGCGGAGGCGGCGCACCACGTCGGGATCATCATCGATGACGACGACGTCGAGTCCCGACGCGAGCACCGTTTCCACGAGCGGCATGCCCGTGCTGCCCGCGCCCACGATGACCACGTGGCCGCCCGCGGGTGGGGCGGTACCGGCCTGGCGCACGGGATAGAGGCGGAGCAGCAGGCCGACGCAGCGCTCGTGGGTGAGCGCGGGCGTGAGCAGCATGGTGATGATGGTGACCAGCGCGATGGCGCTGAACACGGGCTGGCTCACGTGTCCGGCCATGAGCCCGAACAGCCCGACCACGAGCGAGAGCTCGCTGGTCTGGGCGAGCAGCAGGCCGGCCTCGAGCGCGGGGCGCGCGGAAAAGCCGGCGCGCGCGGCGAGCGCGGCCACGATGGGCGGCGTAGCGAGGATCCCGACCAGCGCGAGCCCGAGCGCGAGGCGGAGCTCGGCGAGGCTGGGGATGCCGACGAGTGCG
>VEPF01000260.1:0-7893 GCA_012027055.1 Gemmatimonadota bacterium
CCGGCAGCCGGTAAGAGCGGCGTCGTCATGGGGGCCGCCGTACGACGCAGCCAACCCGACGTCCGCGGCACGAGCGGCGAGTGCGTGGTCGGAACGGTGTTCGCGCCGGCCTCCGGCCTGTGGCAGGACGCCGCGCTCGGTCTCCGCATCATGGCCCTCGCCGAGGAGCTGGCCATGCTCGACGTGCGCGGCGGCCGCTACGTCCGCGTGCTCGACCGCGGCGGCAAGGTGCAGCACGGGATCGTGGACCAGGAAGCGTTCGCGCGGTCGACAATGCCGTACCCCGGGCCACGCCTCGCGCAGCTCCCTCTCACCGGCTTCGCCGCCACGGACCGCGCCGGCACTCTCGCGTGCCTGGTGCCGCCGCCCGCACTGCTGAGCTCGGCGAGCTTCCTCCAGGTGCATTGCATCGATCGCATAGTCGTGGAACGCAGCCGCCGCGACCAGCTCGGCCTGGGCTTCCGACCCGCGCCCGACAACAAGACCGCGGCCGTCGAAGGCGTGCTCTGGCTCGATCGTGCCACGGTCGCGCCGCGTTCCGTGGAATGGGAGTATCGCGATCCCACCGGCGAGGTGCCGCGTGGCGCGCGCGGGCTTGTCGCGTTCGGGATCGGGCGGGACTCCCTGCCTCAGGCCGTGCGCTGGTGGGTGCGGGTTCCCGGCGTGTTCCAGACCACTGCGGGCGGCGCCGGCGAGCAGGTCACCAACGTCATCGAGTCGGGCGCATTCGTGCTCGGCAGCAATGACCGGCCAGTCGAAGATCCCGACGGCGTGTTCGCGGCGCTCGGCGAGGTGTTCAGCATCGATCCCATCCTGGTGGCGGGCGAACGGGCGCAGCGGCTCACGACGGAAGCCGGCACCAAGCACATCCCTGCCGAAGAGCTGCTGGGCGCCCCGTCCACCGATGCGTGGGACATCGTGCGCATCCTGCGCCCCAACTGGATCAGGCGCAGCGAAAGCATCGGCCTCTCGGATGCATCCAGCGCCGGCGGGCTCTCGTTCGTGGTCTACCTGGACCGCATGCGGCTGTCTTGTCTGATGGGCGATGCGCGGCCGCAGGGGATGAGGACGATGAGCCTGTTGTACGGGCAGTCAGTTCCCGGACGTTCGGGCGAGCAATGCCTCAGCCCCCAGGCGGCACTGGCGTCAGTTTCCGCCGCCGATGTCGCCTCGATCGAGTACGTGCCGCCCATCGAGGCGGGCGCCATCTACGGCATGGGCCACGGCTACGGCGTGGTCGTGGTTCACACCCGCCGGAAATAGCACCTTTCCGGTGCCGCACGCCGGCGCCGGCGCCCCAGTGCGCCCTGTCGCAACCTGCTATGGCTCCCACGGGCGCGAGGGTTTATCCTCGCCAGCATGAGCGCACAGCCACGCCGCGCGGCGGATACGTGCCTGACCGTCGAGGAATTCCTGCGCATGCCGGAGGAAGACAGCTTCCGGCTGGAGCTGGTGCGCGGTCTGGTGGTGCGGGAGCCCGCGCCGGGCCGGCGGCACGGCATGCTTTCGGTGGTTCTGGCCAGCCTGCTGCACCAGTACGCGTCCGCGCGTAACCTCGGGGACGTCCTGGTCGACACCGGCTTTGTGCTCAGCCGCACCGAGCACACGGTCCGCGTGCCCGACCTGAGCTTCATATCCGCGGCACGCCCGGTGATCGAGTCAGGGCCGGACAGCTTGCTCGAGGGCCCACCGGACCTGGCGGTCGAGGTGCTCTCGCCCTCGAACCGCGCCGGCGAAATGCGGGTGAAGGTGGCCGACTACCTCGCGGCCGGCTGCGCGCTGGTGTGGGTCGTGGATCCGCGCCGGCGGCTGGTGACGGTGCACCGGGCGAGGCGGCACGCGACGTCGCTCCTCGCGGCCGACGTGCTCACCGGGGATCCGGTGCTTCCCGGGTTCCAGGTGCCGCTGAGCCAGCTGTTCGGGTATTAGGTCGCCGCACCGCGCCCTCGACTCCAGGTCCCGACGCAAGCGCGGCGGGCCTTGCCCATGCCGTTACCTTCCGGGATGCCTGAAAACCCGAAGCCGAAACGCAAGGTCGATTACGCCAACGTCTGGGCGGAAGCGCGCTCGCTGATCGCGCGCAGCCGCAAGGCGCTGGCGGTCGGTCTGGTCCTCATGCTGGTCAACCGGCTCTCCGGGCTGGTGATCCCGGCCATGCCCAAGTTCCTGATCGACGACGTGATCGGGAAGAACCGCCCGGAGCTCCTCACGCTGCTCGTGCTGGTGGCCGCGGGCGCGGCGGTGCTGCAGGCGGCGACGTCGTTCCTGCTCTCGCAGGTGGTGAGCGTGGCCGCGCAGGGCGCGATCGCCGGGATGCGGAAGGACGTGCAGGCGCACGTGCTGCGGCTGCCCGTGAGCTACTTCGACTCGACCAAGAGCGGCGTGCTCATCTCGCGCATCATGAACGACCCGGAAGGGATCCGTAACCTGGTGGGCACGGGCATCATCCAGCTGATCGGCGGGCTGGTCACGTCGCTGATCGCGTTCGGCATCCTGGTCGCGCTCAACTGGCAGCTCACCCTCGGCACCGTGGTGCTGCTGCTGGGGTTCGCGGGCAGCATGGCGATGGCCTTCAGCAAGCTCAGGCCGATCTTCCGCAAGCGCGGCGAGATCACCGCCGAAGTGACGGGCCGGCTGACGGAAACGCTGGGCGGCGTACGGCTGGTGAAGACGTACGTCGCGGAGCCGCGGGAACAGGCCGTGTTCGGCGCGGGCGTGGACCGGTTGTTCAGGAACATCGCATCGCCCATCACCGGCCCCTCGGCGGTGGGCGCGACTTCGATCGTGATCGTGGGCGCCATCGGCGTGATCGTGCTGGCCGTGGGCGGCCGCTCCATCCTGGCCGGGCAGATGACCACGGGCGAGCTGTTCAGCTACGTGCTCTACGTGGGCGTGATGACCGTGCCGCTGATCCAGATCTCGTCCATAGGCACGCAGATCTCGGAGGCGTTCGCGGGGCTGGACCGCATCCACGAGCTGCGCGCCGTCGCCACGGAGGATGCCGCGGATGACGAGCGCGAGGGCACCCCGGACGTGGTGGGCGACGTCGTCTTCGAGGATGTCTCGTTCGAGTACAAGCCGGACGTGCCCGTGCTCCGCGGCATCTCCTTCCACGCCCCCGCCGGCACCACCACCGCACTCGTGGGCCCGTCGGGCGCAGGGAAGAGCACGCTGATCGGGCTGGTCATGGCGTTCTACCGACCCGGGCAGGGCCGCGTCGTCGTGGACGGCCGCGACCTCGCCCAACTCAAGCTCCGCGACTACCGCCACCACCTGGGCGTGGTCATGCAGGACAACTTCCTGTTCGACGGCACCATCCGGGAAAACATCGCGTTCGCCAAGCCGGACGCCACGGAGGTGGAGATCCGCGAGGCGGCGAGGATCGCGCACTGCGACGAGTTCATCGACCGCTTCGATGAGAAGTACGAGACCATCGTCGGCGAGCGCGGTGTGAAGCTCAGTGGCGGGCAGCGGCAGCGGGTCGGGATCGCGAGGGCGATCCTGGCCAATCCGCGCGTGCTGATCCTGGACGAGGCGACGTCGTCCCTGGACAGCGAGGCGGAGGCGCTGATCCAGGACGGCCTCCGGGTGCTGCGGCGCGGGCGCACCACGTTCGTGATCGCGCACCGGCTCTCCACCATCCGGAGTGCGGACCAGATCCTGGTGCTGGAGGACGGCCGCGTCGTGGAGCGGGGCACGCACCCGGCATTAATAGAGCTGGACGGGCTTTACCGGCGGCTGTACGAGAAGCAGTACGGGCTGGTGCGGGACCTGTTCATCAATCCGGGCGAGGAGCCGCCGGAGGAAGAGGCCGCGCGCCCGGAGTTGGCGGGGGGTGTGGCGCAGGGCAGGCGCGGCGCGTTGTAGCACCGGGCACCAGCGCCGCGCGCGGACGGCCGAAGGCGGGGCGCGGCGCGGTCAGGCCGCCAGGCGCTGTTCGATCGCGGTGAGGCGCTCGTTCACGACACGGAACCGCTGCTTCACATCCTCGCCCAGCCCGGCAGTGCTGGCCGCCCAGCCGCTCACGGCCGTTTCGAGCGGGTCCAGCCGGCCGGCCAGGCGGTCAATGCTCGCACTAATGGCCCCTGCCTGTTTCCTCAGCAGCTCGACCTCCCCGGACACGACGGCAAGCTCCGCCGCGATCTTGTCGATCCTCTCCGCGTGCTTGTTCTCGAAAAGCGTCAGCCGCGTTTCCATTGCCCGGAACCGCTGATCCGCCGACTCGGAGCGCTCGGCATTCTCCGAGCGGAGAGAGTCCAGGCGCGCATCTACGCTGTCCAGGCGCGCATCGACGCTGTCCAGGCGCGCATCGACGCTGTCCAGGCGCGCATCGACGCTGTCCAGGCGCGCATCGACGCTGTCCAGGCGCGCATCGACGCTGTCCAGGCGCGCATCGACGCTGTCCAGGCGCGCATCGACCGCGTCCAGGCGTCTCGTGAGCCGGTGCTCGATACCGTCCATGTGGGCGTACAGCTCGAGCTGCAGGCGCTCGAGGTGCGCAACGATGCTGTCGCGGAGCGCCTCCAAACCATCTTTGCGAATATCGTCCATGAGCGTGAATCTATGGATGATCCGGGGCGGAGCCATGGCGGCTTGGGACAGGGCCACGTACTCACCGCCGGGAGTGCCGCCGCTGGCTGCGGCGGTCCGGAATCCTGTTACTTTGCAGGCGCTTGCCGGCCCTGCGGCCGGGGTACACGCAGGCGGATTTCCGGCCTGAACCGGCCGGGCTCCCACTGAATCCTCGAACTCGCGCTGATTGCAACGGGCGGCATGCAGAAGATCGCCATGACATGCCTGTGCGCCGGCCTAGTGCTGCCGGCCTGGGCTACGGCGCAAACGGTGTCGAGTCTCGCGTCGCGGACCATCGCCAACGCGCATTTCCGCGTCGCCATCGATCCGCTGAACGGCAGCCTTGCCGAGCTGGTGCACCCGGCGGACACGGTGCAGATGAGCTGGGTGAGCAATAGCGGCAACGCGCCCTGGCAGCCGCGCTCGTTCCAGTGGGGCCTGGGCTACGCGGACCTGGGCCCGCTCTCGCTGCACCGCGCCCGCTGGGAGCAACCGGACACCATGGTGGTGGACTCGAGCACCGGGAGTGCGCGCGTCGTCTACCGCATCGGCCAGCTCCGCGTCGAAGTCACGCGCACGCTCGCGGGTGATGCGTTCACCGAGCGCTATGCGTTCACCAACACCGGTGCGACGTCCCTGCCGCTGACTCGCCGGGGCGCGGCCACGTTCGCGATCTACGCGCCGTTCAACGACCACTACACCAACGCGGCCGATGTGCTGGAGCACCGATCGCATGCGCACGTGTGGACCGGCGGCACCAGCTCGTGGGTGGCCACGTTCCGGATGGGTGGCCGTGCGCCGCACCTGGGGTGGGTGCTCACGGAGGGCGCGCTCGCGGCCTACAGCATCGCGGGCCGCGACCAGGTGACGTCGTCCAACACGCGCGGCGTCTTCCTGCTCCACCCGGCGATCCCGGAGCTGGCGCCGGGCGAGACGCGGGCGGTGGCCTGGACGGCGTTCTGGCACCGGGGTTGGGACGATTTCTTCGCGCAGTGCCGGCGGCGGTCGTCGCAGTTCGTGCAGCTGGAAGCGTCGCGTTACACCGCGTTCCCCGGCGAAGAGATCCGGATCGCGGCGCGGGGCGGGCTCACCGAGGCTCCCCGGGGCACCGTGAACGGGAAGGCCGTCGTGGCGCAGCAGCATGAAGGCTTGTGGAGCGTCTCGCTGCGCGCGGACAGCGCGGGCCCGCTCAACGTGCAGCTGGCCACCGGCGCGGGCGTGCAGACCGTGGCGGCGCTGAACGTGGTGCCCTCGCTCGACAGCCTCATTGCCGCGCGCGTCCGCTTCATCGTGGCGCGCCAGCAGGTGCACGAGCCCGGCGACCCGCTGGATGGGGCGTTCCTGGTCTACGACAACCAGCTGGAGACGATGGTGCGCCGCGACTGGGGCACGGACCGGAACGAGGGCCGGGAACGCGTCGGCATGGGCGTACTGCTGGCGCGCTGGTTGCGCGCTCAGCCGGAAGCTCACCGCGACCCGACGCTAGTGGCGGCGCTCGAGCAGTACTACGCGTTCGTGTCACAGCGCCTGCAGCGTCCGGATGGTTCCGTGCTCGACGGTGTCGGCAGCCAGCGGGTGCGGCTCTACGACTGGCCGTGGGTGATGCAGCTGCACGTGGAGATGGCGAGGCTTACGGGATCACAGGAGCCGCTGCGTCGCTTCGTCACCACGGTGGAGAACTTCTACGCGAACGGTGGCGACCGCTTCTACCCGATCGGCGTGCCGGTGCTGGATGGCCTGAGCGCGCTGCGCGCGGCCGGCATGACGGCGGAGCACGCGCGCGTGCTGGCGCGGTTCGTCGCGCACGGCGAGCGGATGCTGGAGCGGGGCACCAGCTACCCGACCAGCGAGGTGAACTTCGAGCAGGCCATCGTCGGTCCCGCGGCCACCTTCTTGCTGGAGCTGCACCGCGCCACCGGCGAGGCGCGGTGGCTGGAAGCGGCAAGGCCGCACCTGCGGCTGCTGGAGCTGTTCAACGGGCGGCAGCCGGATCACCGGCTGAACGACGTCGCCATCCGTCACTGGGATGGCTACTGGTTCGGCAAGGAGCGCTCCTGGGGCGACACCTTCCCGCACTACTGGAGCACGCTCACGGCGCTGGCCTTCCACCATTACGCGCAGGCCACCGGCGACACGGCATACGCGCGCCGCGCGGACGGCATCATCCGCAATAACCTGAGCCTGTTCCGCGCCGATGGGCGCGCGTCCGCGGCGTTCATCTACCCGCTCACGGTGAACGGGCAGGCCGCGCGGTTCTACGACTCGTACGCCAACGACCAGGACTGGGCGCTGGTGCACGCGCTGCAGATCGGGGAAGAGAGGTCGCGTTAGCCCGCACCACCACCGCCAGCGCCGCGGCGCACGCCGCGGCGCGTCAGCCTCGCCGTCACACGACTGCGACTACCTGCTTTCCAGGATCCGTCCCAGCCCGCCCAGCACCGAACCTTCGTCCTTGGAGCTCCCACCGCTGCTCGGGGCGTGCGCGATGATGCGGTCGGCCAGGCGCGAGAAGGGAAGGCTCTGCAGCCAGACCTTGCCGTGGCCGCTCAACGTGGCGAGGAACAGCCCCTCGCCGCCGAAGAACATGCTCTTGAGGTTGCCGGCCCGCTGGATGTCGTAGCTCACGGTGGGTTCGAAGGCCACCAGGCAGCCGGTGTCCACCCGCAACGTCTCGCCCTTGAGCTCGCGCTCGATGATGCTGCCGCAGGCGTGCATGAAGACCATGCCGTCGCCGCGCATGCGCTGGAGGATGAATCCCTCCCCGCCGAAGAAGCCGACCCCCAGCTTGCGCTGGAAGGCGATGCTCAGCTCGGTGCCGAGCGCGGCACACAGGAAAGCGCCCTTCTCGCACAGGAGCTCACCCTGCATGGTGCCGAGGTTCAGCGCGATGATCTTGCCCGGATACGGCGCGGCGAAAGCGGCCTTGCGCTTCGCGTGGCTGGAGTGGTTGGTGAAGTGGGTCATGAACACCGACTCGCCGCTCACGGCCCGCATGCCGGCAGAGATGAGCTTGCCCATGAGTCCCTGGTCGGCCCGCGAGCCGTCGCCCATGCGGCTCTCGAACTGGATCTCGTCCTCCAGGAAGTTCATGGCGCCGGCTTCGGCAATGACCGTCTCGTGCGGATCGAGCTCGACCAGCACCATCTGCATGTCGTCGCCGACGATTTCATAGTCCACTTCGTGGCATCTCATGCGATCTCCCGGGTGAAATGATTTGACGGCAAGTATTCCCGAATGGAACTGGTTGGGCAAGTGCGGCAACGCAGGCTGCAGCGCGTACGCTCGCGCTGATCTTGCGACGGCCCGCCCCCGCCCGAGCCG
>VEPF01000260.1:7903-11104 GCA_012027055.1 Gemmatimonadota bacterium
CTCAACGCCGGTCGGGGCGGGCTGGCTGTCGCCGCCCCGGCCAGCGCCCCACCGTCAACGGTCCGGCCGACTATACTGGTTGGCCGCCCCCGGCGTGGGCAGGTTGTTGGCGAGCAACGCGCCGGCCTCATGCCCGCGCGTCAGTGCCGACGTCAGGGTGATGCCCGTACCCGATACCTGCGCCCCCACCGCGTGCTCCTTCGCGAGCGGCGAGGTCACCGTAATGGTGGCGGGCTGCGCCGGATTGTTGCCGAAACCCGGCCGCCCGCCGTTCACCGACGCGATCACCACCGTCTCCAGGTTCGCGCCGCTGTCGATCGTGATGCTCTGGCCGGGGCTGAAGCCGGCCGCGCCGGCGACCTGGATGCTCGTTGCACCCGCGGCCGTTGCAGTGGCCACTGTCGATGCGCCGGGTGTGCCGACGCTCGCGATGGTCGCGGTCTCGACGCTGGCTCCCGTATCGATCATGAGCTTCTGGCCCGCAGCGAAGCCGGCGACGCTCGTGACCTTGATGTTGTTGGCGCCCACGGCCGCGGCGGACGCCAGGTTGCTCACCGCCTGCAGCCCGAAGTCATTGCAGTTGCTGTCCGTGTCGGCGCCGTCCGCGAAACGGCCCGCACTGACGTTGGGCAGGGCGGGCGCCTGTCCGGGCTGCCCACCGAACCCGCCGCGTCCCCCGCCCCCGGGCGCCGGTACGCGGCAACCGCCCTGGCCGGTGCCCGAGGCGGCCTGGTAGCCCTCTGCCGCCCATGGGTCGACCATGAGGCCGTAGTTCAGGCTTTCGACCACGTTGCCGGCCGCATCGCGCAGCACCATGGCGCCGGCGGCCGGGCTGAGCGCCGGCCCGCCGAACCACTGGTTGGGCACGGGCGTGCCCTGGTAGCCCGCGGTGGTCACCTTCTCAGCGCGCACGACGGCGTCGATCGGGTGATCGTTGGACAGCGGCTGGTCGAGCGTGATGCCCGTGCCCAGCGGCAGCACGGGCTCGTTGCTCGAGTGCGGGAACGCCGTGGCCGGCGTGAACGTGATGCCCGTGCCGCGCACGCCGTACGACATGTTGGAGGCGTGGTCGAACTTGAGCGGCTCCGCCAGGTCCAGCCCCGTGCCCGGGTCTTCGCCGGGCCGGAGCGGACCGGCAAAGGTATTGCGCACCGACTGCGTGCCGACCCTGGTCACCGTCACCCACTCGATCCCGTGGCCCTTGCTGTCGATATCCAGCCGGATCCGGTCACCGACAGAAATGTTCGCCGTGGACGACACCTTGATGTTGGTGTCGCCCTGCTTCGCGTCCATGGACAGCCAGCCCTGCGTGCCCGGCTTGCCCACCGCGGTCACGGTGACGACCTCGTACTTCTCGATGGCCTTCGCCACCGTGGGGTACGTGGCGCCGTAGCCGATGGCCAGCTTCTGGCCCACCTGGAACCCCGCCACGCTGGTCACCGGCACGTTGGTCGAGCCGGCGGGAATCGTGATCACCGGCCCTTCCGGCAGCGGCTGCCACAGTGTGGTCGGCGCGCCCGCCACCACGCCGCGGCCGCCGCCGCCCTGCTGCGCGCCGCTGGGCGGTACGAGTCCTGAAGCGGTGCCGACGCTCGCGATCTTGCGGACTTCGCGCGTCGCACCGGTGCCGATCTCGATGGCATCGTCCACCGACATGCCGGTGACGCTGCGAACGAAGATGGTGGTTTCACCCTTCTTGGCCGGCACGGCCAGTCCGGAGTTGGCCAGCCCGAGCAGGTAGAAGGCGTGCGGCGCGAGTTTCGTCCCGGCGGGTACCTGCACAGACGAGCAGATCGGCAGCTGCGTCTGGTGCTGCGCCAGCGTCCAGCCGGAGATGGCCACGTCGCGCGCGCCGGCGTTGAACAGCTCGATGAACGAGTCCGTGTTGTTCGAACCGGCACTGACGCGGAACTCGTTGATCTTGACCGGGCTGACGTTGCGCACCTTCTCGGCCGCAGTCTCGGACTGCGCGCGGCCCGCGGCATTGGTCCAGGCCGCTTTGCCAATGAGATCGCCGTTGAAGGCGGCCGGGCCCGAGGTGACCTTGAACGTGGCGCTCACGCTGGTGCCGGGCGCCACGGTGGGGAAGGTGGTAGCGGAAGCCGGCGCCGCGGCGGTCCAACCGGCGGGCGCTGCGATGCTCAGCTTCACGTTCGTGGCCGCTGCGCCGGTGGTAATCGTGAACGTCACGGTCGTGTTCAGCGAGGAGCCCGGCGAAAACGTCTGCAGCCCGGTCGGTGCATTGACGGCACCGGCCGGCGCGATGCCCAGCCGCGGCACATCGTACTTCGCCGCGACGATGTTGGCCTGGACCTTCTGCTGCGTCTCGGCGGTCGGGAACGTGCCCGCGGCGGTCATGGCGCCCTCGTACATGGTGCCCTGCGAGCCGACGCTGTTGTCACCGCCATTGCCCAGCAGGATCGCGCCCTGCTTGCGCATCGGGTCGTAGCTGTTGCGGTCGTTCTTGATGCGCGGGCCGTCGAACATCACCTGGAGCGGGCCCTGCTGCGCATCGCCGCCCATGGACCTCCAGTGGTGCGGCTCGCCATCGGCGGTGGCGGTCACGAAGCGCCAGGTGATGGTCGGCAGGTTGGGGCAGTTCTTGTCGTTGCCGGACTCGTTCACGCAACCCACCAGGTTGTTCTCCTGGTCGGTCATGATCCACGGCCCAGGCGGGGCGCCGCGGTACCAGGCGGTGGCGTTCCCGAAGTACGTCGTCTCCATGGTGCCATCGCCGTCATCGCGGCTGTCCGTCTCCGCGTTGCCGTAATCGAAGCAGCACCCGTTGTTGTAATGGTGCCCGTTGATCACCCAGTACTGGCCTTCCGCCAGGTCATCCACCGCAGTGCCCCGGGTGTCGTTCCAGCGGATTCCCATGCCGGGCTCGATGAAGATGCCGTACGCCTTGTGGCCCATGATGGTGATCGGCGCCAGGTCGGCGATCGGCAGGTTGTTGAACCCCCCCATGGCCGGCCCGCTGAACCCGCCGCGCGGCGCCTGCACCAGGTGGTTCTTCTGCCCGGACTGGTCGTACAGGATGGTCAGCCAGCAGTACGTGTGGGCGCAGAAGGCGTCCTGCGCGGCGGCGTTGGCGTACCCGCCCGCGTCCCCGGCGGTGGGCTGCACCACGCCGATGTCCAGCGTCTTGCCGTCGGACTGCCGCATGACCTGGTAGAGCGGGCCGTTGTAGGCGGCATAGAG
>VEPF01000260.1:11114-17014 GCA_012027055.1 Gemmatimonadota bacterium
TGTGGTCGCTGGGGCCCTCCGGCGGGCGGGGCGCGCCGCCGCCACCGGCCGGGGCGGCCTGCGCCGCCGGCACGACCAGCGTGAGTGCCAGTGCGAACGACGTCGCCAGCCTGGTTCTCGCGTTCATGTTGCTCCTGGTGATCCGTTGGACTGTGGGAATTGGCCGCTGCTTCCGGACGATCACCCCAATTGTACTGCCGCCGGCGCCCCGGGGCGCGGACGCCACGGCGCGATCTGCAACAGCGGCCACGCCCGGGCCCGGGCGGCGGCCACCCCGCGCGCCGGGTGCCTTGCCGCCCGGAGCGCGGCCCGGCAAGCTTGCACGCGTCACTTCTTACGGCCCTGCCGCTCCGGTGACCTCATGAACCTGCCGACCGCGATCCAGGCCCTGCTCACCGCACCGGGCATCATGCTCCTGCTGCTCGTGCTCGCCTTCGGCCTGATCCGGATGGCGGTCATGATCCGGAGACGCAACCGCCGGGAGGCCCGCGCGGCGGCAGCCGCCGACACCGCCGCGGCGCTCGGGTGGGAGCACCGGATCGCGGACTTCGGCCGGACGGAGGTGGACGAGTGGCGCGGTACGGAGCACGACGTCGCCTGGCGGATGCAGGTGCTGCTGATGCCGCCCGGGCGAGGCAACCGGCGGCGCCAGTACGTCACCCGCTGGAGCACCAACGACCTGACGGGGGATGGTTTCGTGATCCTGATGGCTATACCCTCCCAGACCGCGATCCAGCTGGGCGGTGTGGGGCTGGGTGGCGCCATCGCGCAACGCGCGACTCATTTCTTCCTCAAGACCTACCTGCGGATCACCTTCGGGATGGAAGGCGCCGACGTGCTGGGGCCCACGATCCCGCCGGGCCTGAGCAACTGGACCCCCGAGTCGCTGGCGGGCACGTACACGGCCGTGAGCAGCGGCGAGGCGGTGGCGCAGGATTTCCTGGCGCCGCCCGTCGATGGGCTGTTCCTCAGGTGGCTCGAGCACGTGGCGCAGGCAGGCCGGGGGCAGGCGGGCGTGCCGGCGGCGCTGCTCTGGCGCGGCGGGCTGGCCCTCGAGCTGGCAACCGACGTGCAGCCTCGGGAGGAGCTGCAGCGGGTGGCCACGCTGGGCGCAGCGATCTGTGTGCTGAGCCGCCAGCGGTCCGCGCAACCGGCGGAGCCGGACCTCGCAGCGCCGCTTTCCTGAACCGGGTGGCCGCAGCCGTCCCGGATCGCTCGAGAGCAGCGGCCGGAGTGCGCGGGTCTCGTCTTCCGGCGGGGCCGCCCGCGGGGTATCGTTGCATGTGGAACCGCACTCGCGGAAGCACATGATCCCAGCCCGACCGCGCCGCCCACACCTCCTGGCCGCCTGCGCCCTCGCCGTCGGCCTGGCCGCGCCCATCCGCGCCCAGGTGGCGCGCGGCACGGTGGTGGACGAAGACGGCATCCCGGTGCGGACCGCGCTCGTGGTGCTGCTCGATGCGGCCGGGAAGCAGCGGGCCGCGGTGCTCACCGACAGCGCCGGGGCGTTCGTCGTCCGCGCGCCCGTTCCCGGCGCGTATCAGCTCCGGGTCGCGCGCCTCGGCTATCGCCCGTCGGCCCCGCTGCCGGTCACGCTGGCGGCCGGTGCCGCCGCGGTGGAGCGGCACATCGTGGCCGCGGCGCTGCCGGTCGAACTGCCGGCCATCACGGCCGCGGCCAAGCGGCGCTGCACGTCCCAGCCGCGTGAAGGCGAGGCGGTCGCGGTGCTGTGGTACGAGGCGCGCAAGGCGCTGCAGGCCACGCAGCTGGGCGGCGGCGCGCGCACCTACAGCTTCCGCACGCTGCGCTTCATCCGCCGGCTCGAGGTGCCCTCGCTGCGCGTGCTCGCCGACACGTCGCAGGAACGCGTGGAGTTCACGCGCGGCAGCCCCTGGGTGAGCGCGCCCGTGCAGCGGCTGCTGGAGGGCGGATTCATCGTGCCGCAGGATGATGGCGGGGCCATCTACTACGCGCCGGACGCGAAGGTGCTGCTCTCCGACGAGTTCGCCGGCGCCTACTGCCTGATGCCGGCCGAGGACCAGGAGCACGACCGGGTCGGCATCCACTTCCAGCCGGTCGAGCGCAGTGGCCCGCCCGCGGTGACCGGCACGTTGTGGCTGGACCGCGCCAGCTTCGAGTTGCGCCAGCTGGTGTACGGCTACACCCGTGCGGACCTGCCCGAAGGACCGGTCGACAAGCTGGGCGGCACAGTGGATTTCAACCGCCTGCCGGACGGCAGCTGGGTGGTGTGGAAGTGGCGCATCCGCATGCCGCTCACGGCCCTGCAGGAGCTGCACTTCGGCGGCCGCCGCAGCAACCGCGTGTACATGATCGGCATGCGCGAGGAAGGCGCGGAAATCCTCGAGGTGCTGAGCCGTCCCGACGAGCGCCCGGTCCCGCTCCCCGCGCCCGACAGCGCGCGCGCGGCACCACTACCCGCGGGGCCGCAGATTCCGGTCACGCTCTACCTGCGTGACCGCGACACCGGCCAGCCGGTCGTCGGCGCCGAAGTGCTCTTCGGCACGCGCACCTCGCCGCTCCTCTCGGACAGTGCGGGCGCGGTGACGGTCGGTCCGACCCCGGCCGGCGGGCACACGCTCATCGTGCGGCACGCCGCCTACGGCATGTTCCGCGACAGCATCGACGTGACCGACCAGCCCGCCTTCGAGATCCGGCTGCCAGGTCAGGCCGTGCCCATCCGTGCGCTCGAGATCACGGCGCGCTCCGCGGTCACGGCCGCGCGCCTGGCGCGCGGCACCCGCGCCGACATCCTGACACGGGCGGAGCTGGAGCCGCTGGCCAGCCGCGCGCGCCACGTCGGTGATCTGCTGCGGGACATCCCCGGGCTCACGGTGCGCGAGCTGCGCTCCGCGCGGGGCACCGGGCCGTTGCGCGGCGTGTGCGTGGAGTCCGGGCGGGGAGTCACGCAGCTGCGGCCCGCACGCGAGGAGTGCGCCTCGGTGCTGCTGGTGATCGACGACATCCCGGTGCAGCCTTCGGGCGCGCCGGGCCTGACCGACCTGCAGGCGGAGACGCTCCTCAACCTCCCGCCCACGGCCATCGAGAGCATAGAATTCCTGAATGCCGCCGAGGCCGGGCCGAAGTACGGCACCGGCGCCATGCGCGGCGTGCTGGTGATCTACACGCGCGGCAAGGGGCCGTACGCCCCCAACAAACGCTGAACCGCAACCTGGAGGCACCGCCGCTGCCGGCGGTGATCGATGCATGAGCCCTGTGCGACGTCGGACCACGCTGCTGCCGCTCTTCCTGCTCGCGCTCACCGCGTCTGCTACCCTCGCGCAGAGCCTGCCGCGCGTCTCGCCGGAAGAGGTCGGTGTCTCGGACGTACGGCTGCAGAAGCTGACGGACGCGTTCCGCGCATACGTGGATCGCCAGCAGCTGGCCGGCGCGGTGGTGCTGCTCGCGCGCGACGGCAAGGTGTTCTACAACCAGGCCTTCGGCGCCCGCGACCGCGAGCGCAACGCGGCCATGAAGACGGACGCGATCTTCCGCATCGCGTCGCAGTCCAAGGCGCTCATCAGCGTGGCCATCATGGTGCTGCAGGATGACGGCCGGCTGCTGATCACCGACCCGGTGAGCAAGTACATCCCGGAATTCCGCCGCACCAACGTGGCGGTCGCCAAGGATGGCGGCGGATACGACGTCGTACCGGCCCGCCGCCAGATCACCCTCCGTGACCTGCTCACCCACACCGCCGGCATCGGGTACGGGCAGGGTGTGGCCGCGGACCAGTGGCAGGCGGCCGGCATCCAGGGCTGGTACTTTGCGAACCGCGCCGAGCCGATCGCCGCGACCGTGGCGCGCATCGCCGCACTGCCCATGGACGCGCAACCGGGCGAGAAGTTCGTGTACGGCTACAACACGGACATCCTGGGCGTGGTGGTGGAGCGCGCCTCCGGCATGCCGCTCGATCAGTTCATCCGCACGCGCATCACCGAGCCGCTCGGCATGAAGGACACGTACTTCTACCTGCCGCCCGCCCAGCGCGACCGGCTGGCCACCGTCTACAGCCGGCGGGACACCGCGGCGCTCACGCGCGCGCCGGACGGGTGCTGCATGGAGGCGCAGGGCGAGTACGTGGACGGGCCACGCCAGAGCTTCTCCGGCGGCGCGGGCATCCTCTCCACCGCGACCGACTACGCGCGCTTCCTGCAGATGCTGCTGAACGGCGGCGAACTGGACGGCAAGCGCGTGCTCTCGCGCAAGAGCGTGGAGCTGATGACCGCCGATCACACCGGGACCATCTACAACACCCCCGGCATGGGCTTCGGCCTGGGCTGGTGGGTGGTCGAGGACATCGGGCCGCGTGGACTGCCCGGGTCGGTGGGCGAGTATGGCTGGGGCGGCGCCTACCATTCGACCTACTGGGTGGACCCGCGGGAGCGGCTGGTGGTGGTCTACATGACCAACCTGATCCCGGCCGCGCAGGTGGACGACCAGACCAAGCTGCGGACGCTCCTTTACCAGGCACTGGAGAAGTAGGCCTTCCTCTCAGCCAGGCGCGACCGTCCCAACGTGCCATGCCGGCCGAGCGCCGGGCGGGCCCGGGCGGCGCGGCCACTGGCTGGCCGCTTCACGCACGCAACCGTCTCAACGCGCCATGCTGGCCGCGGGACTCTCGCATTAATCCTGTTCGTGGGCCCGGCCGCCGGCAGCAAACGTTCCACTTCAAGACCCCGCGGGTCGTGAGTGGATTGGATGCTGGCAGCAGCGCAGGGAATCATCCACAGCAGGCGTCGCCCGGCGACCAGCGGAGTATTGGCGGCTGCCATGACAGCAAAGCATCCAGTGACAGGTCCGGGCGCTCGGAAGTGGACGGTTGACAATGACGGGGCCCCCATGGAGGCCCGGATCGCCGAGCTGGCCGCGCGGCAGCATGGCCTGATCACCCGCGCGCAGCTGCTCGCGCTGGGACTTGGCAGCGCCGCGATTACTTACCGGCTGAGTTCCGCGCGGCTCTGGCCGGTGCAGCGGGGCGTCTACCGGATGGGCCCGCTGGTATCGCCGCGCATGCGGGAGATGGCGGCGGTGCTGGCGTGCGGCCGGGGGGCCGCGATCAGCCACGGCAGCGCGGGGCGTCTGTGGCAGCTGCTGCCGCTGGCGCCCGAATCCGTGCCGATCGACATCCTGGTGCCCACGCGGGATCGCCATCGCCGGCCCGGCGTCCGTGGTCACCGAAGCGCGCCGCTCGCGCCGGGCGAGGTCTCGACCTTTGAGGGCATCCCGGTGACCACGCCTGCTCGCACGCTGCTGGACCTCGCGGCGGAGCTCGGCGCGAGGGAGTTGGAGCAGGCGCTGGCGCGCGCGGAACGGCTCGGGGTAGCGAGCCGGGAGGAGGTGCTGGCGCTGGTCGCCCGCCATCCGGGGAAACGCGGTGTGTGGGCGCTGCTGGCGCTGCTGCGGGCGAGCGCCGCGGCACCGCTGACGCGTTCGGAAGCGGAGGAGCGCTTCCTGGAGCTGGTCCGGAGGGCGCGGCTGCCGAATCCCGAGGCCAACGTGCCGGTGCGCGGGTACGAGGTGGACTTCCTGTGGCGGCGCGAGCGCTTGGCAGTGGAGGTGGACGGCTTCGCGTTTCACGGTTCGGCCGCGCAATTCGAGCGCGACCGCCGGCGGGATGCGGAGCTGTCTGCCGCGGGCGTACAGGTCATGCGCGTCACGTGGCGCCAGATCAGCAGCGATTCGGTCGCGATGCTCGTCAGGCTCGCCCAGACGCTGGCGCGCTGCTCGCCGGGCGGGCACCCGCACTGATGCGCGGCCCGCGCTCAGGCGGCCGATTTCCGTTCGCGCGACCGGGCAGGGGTGCCGCCGGCACGCAGCTCCAGCAGGAACGCGGACCTGGTCCCGGGGGCCAGCGCGGCGGCTTCTGCAAACGCGCGGAA
>VEPF01000128.1:0-4156 GCA_012027055.1 Gemmatimonadota bacterium
CCGGCGTGGCCGCAGCTGCCGCCAGGGCATCGGGGTTCTAGGCCGCCATGATCCACATCCCGTCGGGTCGGGGCAGCCGGATGGCTGCCATGGGGGGGAAAATACCCCTCGCGGTACCCGCATTTCCACCACGGCTACTCCGGGACCGCGGCGCGCACGATCCCCGCCGCCACCTGATAGGGGGACACCTCGCCGGCCTCCAGTGCCGGCAGCGCTTCCTCGAGCACGGCGGCACCACCCCGCTCCGCCCAGGCCAGGGCATGCAACCGGCGGCCCACCTGCTCACGCACCCGTTCCGCCAGCCGCTGGCGCCGCCGCCGGCGCCGCTGGCCGCTGCGGTCGAGCCACTCGGCGTGCGCGCCGATCAGCGCGGCCAGTTCCGGCACGCCCGCGCCGGTCTCGGCCGTGGTCCGCAGCACCGGGATTTCCCACGAATCCGAAGGCGCGGTGGGGGCGGCAGCCGGGACTGGGCCGGACGGGGCCGCAGTCCGGCGCAGGTCCACGCCATGGTGCGCGGGGATATTCCTGAGCAGCTGGCCGAGGCGGAGGTGGAGCATCATCGAGAGCTCGCGCGCCAGGCGGTCGGCGCCGGGACGATCCGCCTTGTTGACCACGAACACGTCGGCCGCCTCCATGAGGCCGGCCTTCATCGTCTGGATCGAGTCGCCGGACTCGGGGACCAGCACCACGACCGTGGTGTCGGCGGCGGCCGCGATGTCGAGCTCGGACTGGCCCACGCCCACGGTCTCGATGATGACCCGCTCGAAGCCGAACGCGTCCAGCACATCGGCCACTTCCCTGGTGGTGAGCGCGAGCCCGCCGAGGGCACCGCGCGTGGCCATCGAGCGGATGAACACGCCCGGGTCGCGCGCGACGTCGTTCATGCGGATCCGGTCGCCCAGGAGCGCCCCGCCGGTGAACGGAGAAGTCGGATCGACGGCCACGGCGCCGCCCCGCAGGCCCTGCGCGCGGTAGTGGCGGATGAGACCGGCCGTAAGCGTGGACTTCCCCGCCCCGGGCGGGCCGGTGATGCCGATGCGGTGGGCCCGGCCGAGTCGGGGGTGCAGCACATCGAGCAACGCCTCGAAGCCGTCGCGCCCGTTCTCGACCAGCGAGATGAGGCGCGCCAGCGCCGTCAGCTCACCGGCCGTGAACCGATCGAGCAGGGCGCGCTGAGCGTCGCCGAGGGGGGTGGGCATCGGAGCCATCGGTCAGGCTGCGCCCGGTCCCGGGTCCGGGTCCTGCACGGGCACGGGCTGCGGGCCGGCCGCGGCGTCGGGCCGGGCCGCGCCCGCGGACAGGATGAAGGTGAACGCCTCATCCACGGTCATGGCGAGCTCGATCACGTGGCTGTGGGCTACCATGACGAGATAGCCGGTCGTGGGGTTGGGAGTGGTGGGGATGAAGACAGTCACCAGATCGCCCTCGTGGTCGCGGACCTCGGCAGGCGCCAGGCCGGCGAGAAAGCCCACGGACCAGCGCCCCGGCGCCGGATACTCGACCAGAACCACCTGGCCGAAGGGCTTGCTGTCGTTGCCGAAGACCGTGCGCACGATGCGGTTGGAGGCGCCATAGATGCGGCGCACCACCGGCAGGCTCTCGAGCAGGTCGTTCCACCACCCGATGATGCGGGAGCCGATGGCCCGCTCCGCGACCCAGCCGGCGCCGACCAGCAGGAAGAACAGCGCCAGCAGGCCCAGGCCGGGAATGACGAAACGCTCGCGTCCCAGGACGGCGCCCAGCCCGGGATACAGGAAACGCCCGACCAGTCCATCGAGCAGCTGGAAGATCCAGACCAGCACCCACGCGGTCGCGGTGAGCGGAGCGATAACGATCAGGCCGGCGATCAGGTGGCGCTTCAGGGCGCGCCCGCGCGTGCTCCGCTTCACGATGCCAACACCTCGGCCAGAATGTCTTCCTGCAACCGCCACATGCGCGAGCGCGTGCGCCCGGCGCCGGGCGGATGGTCGTGGCCGAGCACATGCAGGATGCCGTGCACGGCCAGGCGTAGGAGTTCCTGCCCGACCGGGATGGACCGGGCCGCGGCCGCCGCCTGCGCCTGGGCTACGCCGATGTAGATATCGCCCAGCAACGGCTCCGGCGCCTCGAACAGGGCGAACGAGATCACGTCGGTGGGACCCTCATGGCGCAGGTACTGGCGGTTGATGGCGGCGATCTCCTGGTCCGCCATCAGCGTGAGCGACACTTCGCCCGCGCGCACGCCCTGGCGGCGCAGCGCCGCCCGCACGCCGCTGCGCAGCAGGGCGCGGGGAATGACGGACGGCCGCAGCCCGGCCCGGGCCGCCGCGGTGGCCTGGATGCGCACGCGCAGACCCATTTCAGTCCTCGCCCCCGCCCCCGGCCGCCAGGGGCTCTTCCGGCAGGAGCGGCGCGGTGGGATAGTCGATCCGGTGATGGTACATGCCGGTCAGCACGACCACGAACTGGTCCTTGATCCGGGACAGCTCCTGGAAGGTGAGCGGCGCATCGTCCAGCTGCCCGAGCTCCTGCTTCCGTTCCACGATGCGCTCCACCAGCCCGCGGATGCGGGCCGCGGAGGGCTCCGGCAGCACCTTGGCCGCGGACTCCGCGGAGTCGGCGAGCATCAGGATCACAGTCTCCCGGGTCTGCGGCCGCGGGCCCGGGTAGCTGTAGGGTGCGGGATCGATCTCGGTGTCGGGCGCGGCCTGGCGCGCCTGCTCGTAGAAGAAGCCGATCGGCTGGGTGCCGTGGTGCTCCGGGATGAAGCGCGCCACGCAATCCGGCAGGCGCGCCTGTTCGGCGAGCTTCAGGCCCTCCAGCACGTGCTGCCGGACGATGGACGCGGAGCGCAGCGGATCGAGCTGGTCGTGCGGGTTGCGGCCGCGCGCCTGGTTCTCGATGAAGTACTGCGGCATGGCGATCTTGCCGATGTCGTGGTAGTACGCTCCCACCCGGGCCAGCAGCGGGTTGGCATCGATCGCGCGCGCGGCCGCTTCCGCCAGGTTGGCCACGTTGATGGAATGCGCGTAGGTCCCGCTCGCCTCGAGGGACAGCCGCTTCAGGAGCGGGCGGTTCAGATCCGCCAGCTCGAGCAGGGTCTGGTTCGTGGTGATGCGCGTGAACGCCTCGAAGGCCGGGAGGAATCCCATGGCCAGGAGCGACGTGGCGATGCCGTTCACCGCGCCCCACATGATCCCGTTCAGGATCTCCTCCGCCGGCAGATTGCGCAGCAGTCCGAGCACTACGGCCGCGAGCGCGTACGCTCCCGCGATGAGCGCGCCGAGCAACAGTCCGTGGGAGCGGCGCTGCACCACGCGGGCGGAGAGCGCGGCCGCGGCGCCTCCGAGCAGCAGCACCATGCGCTGCGAGACGTAGAGGAAGGGGGACTGAACCCCGAGCAGCACGGCCAGCACGAGTGTCAGGTTGAGCGCCATGCGGCCATCCCAGAGGGCCGCGACCACCAGCGCCGGGAAGGCCATGGGTACGAGCTCGATGGGTGCGTGCGTGTTCGCGACCACGGCTGCGCTGCCGATCAGCAGCGCGATCAGCCCGGCGAGCAGGAGCACGTGCCGGAAATCGCCGTACACGGCCCGGCGGTAGAAGA
Source organism: Gemmatimonadota bacterium (assembly GCA_012027055.1). GTDB lineage: Bacteria > Gemmatimonadota > Gemmatimonadetes > Longimicrobiales > RSA9 > VEPF01. Next base: position 3,587 of record VEPF01000128.1, read on the forward strand.
ACAGCAGGAAGCCGAAGATGGCGAGCACCAGCAGGTTGAGCCCGAACGTCCCGGCTGCACGCGCCATGGTGGCGGGGCCGCGCGTGTGCGCGCCGGTGCTCTGCAGGAAGCGCCGGTAGGCGGCGAGCCGCTCCAGCTCCACGTCTCCGACCGGCTCGTGCGCGGCGACTATTCGCTGGCCGGCCAGGACATCTCCCTTGATGCGCGGCACGGCATCCTTCGCCTGCTGCCGGGCCTGGGCGGTAGCAGCGCGGTCCAGGCGGATGCTGCCATCGAAGAAGAGGATCAGGGCCAGCGTCTGGAAATCCCCGAACCCCGCGGGAGCATCGGCCGGCACGTATGCGGCCGCGCGCTCGAAGAGCCGCGCCTGGGTCAGGACGGTGTCGCGCGGCACCAGCTGTTCGGTGCCGGCGCGGATGATCCGCCACTGCGGGGAAGGCAACTCGTCGCTGTTCGCGACGATGCCCTTCGGCAGCTCGGTCGCGATGATCCGCTCGAGCGCGTTGCGCAGCTCCGCGCGCGGCCGCGGGCGCTGCAGCAACGCCAGCGCCTCGGCGCAGATCGGGGCCG
>VEPF01000128.1:4166-16933 GCA_012027055.1 Gemmatimonadota bacterium
GTAGGCCTCGAGCAGGGTGCGCAGCGCCGTCTCGGCGGTCGCCGCCGGCCGCCGCGCGGCGGCACTGTCCACACTGGCGAGGAAAGTCCGCACCCGGCGCAGCACGGAATCCACGGTGGCCGGATCGTACCGGTAGATCGGGGCCACCGCGGCGGCCGCGTCATCCTGTTCCTGGGCGAGCTCCGCCCGGGTCTTGGGGATGACGAAACCGACCTGCGCGATCACGTCCTCGTTGGCGACCGCACCCTTCTCGAGGTTGGGGAAATCCGGGATCGGCGAGACCGGGAAGAGCAGCTGCACCAGGCCAACGAGCAGGAGCAGCAGGAGGATGCGCGCACCATGATGCACCAGGCCGTCCGGCCAGGCGTGTTCCGGCTGGCGGCTCAGTCCCTCCAGCAGGGCCCGCAGCCTGCCGCTCGCAGCCAACTCAGCCCTCCTGCCGCGTGTCGTCCGCGGTTGCGTACGCCCTGATGATGTCCTTGACGAGGCGGTGCCTGACCACGTCCACCTCGTCGAGATAGATCATGGCGATGCCGTCGATGTCGCGCAGGATCACCTCGATCTGCAGCAACCCCGAGTCCTCGCGCCGGGGCAGGTCGATCTGCGTCTTGTCGCCCGTGATCACCACGCGCGAGTTCAGGCCGAGGCGGGTGAGGAACATCTTCATCTGCATGCCGGTCGCGTTCTGGGCCTCGTCCAGGATCACGAACGCGTCCGCGAGCGTGCGCCCACGCATGTACGCCAGCGGGGCGATCTCGATGGTGCGCGACTCGATCGCCCGCCGCACCCAGTCCGCGGGCATGATGTCCTCGAGCGCGTCATACAACGGGCGCAGGTACGGGTCCACCTTCTCCTGCAGGTCGCCCGGGAGAAAGCCCAGGTTCTCGCCCGCCTCCACGGCCGGGCGAGCCAGGATGATGCGCTTGACGCGGTTCTTGCGCAGCGCATCCACCGCGGCCGCAACTGCCAGGTAGGTCTTGCCGGTACCGGCCGGTCCGATCGCCACCACGATGTCGTTGCGGGCAATCGCTTCCAGGTACACGCGTTGCCCCTCGCTCTTGGAGGAGATCAGCTTCTTGAGGCCGGCCAGGAGCACTTCGCTCTCGCTATGGCGCGGCGCGCCATTGCCGCGGTCGCGCCCGGCCGGCACGGAGCGCGGCTCCGGACCGGCCTCGAAGGCGCGCCGGATGTCCTCCGGGTCGAATTCGCGGCCGATTCGGGCCTGCTGCACCATGCGCTCGGCGACGGGCAGGGCCCGTTCCACGTCGGCCACCTCCCCGGAAAGGATCAGGTGATCGCCGCGCAGGATCACCCGAATGTGCGAAAGCCTGGCCAGTTCCTGGAGGTTGTTGTCATTGACGCCGGCCAGCAGGAGATAGTCGGCTCCTTCCGCGGCCAGGCGGTGTTCGACGGTAGTGCTGTCCAAAATCCCCCTCGTGGCTGGCCGGGAAGGCGCGCGGCCCGCGGTCGGCGCCGGCCGCGCGCGGATCCCGACCCAGTGGATCAGGCGCTGGTGGTCCGGATGTGCAACTCGCGCAACTCATCATCGGCCACCGTCGACGGTGCGCCCTCGAAGAGCGCGCGGGCGGCGGTCGTCTTTGGGAACGCGATCACGTCCCGCAGGCTGGGCGCGCCGACCAGCAGCATGACCAGCCGGTCGAAGCCGAAGGCGAAGCCGCCGTGCGGCGGCACCCCGAAGCGGAACGCCTCCAGCAGGAAGCCGAAGCGACGCTCCGCCTCGGATTCCGGGATGCCCAGGGCCCGGAACACGGCCCGCTGCAGGGCCGGGTCGTGGATGCGGATCGAGCCGCTGGCCAGCTCGTTGCCATTGTACACCGCATCATACGCCCGGGAGCGCAGACCCTCGCGGTACAGGGCGAAGGCCGCCGTTCCCGCGGGCGGCGGGCCGCCGCTGGTGAGCTCCAGCAGGCGCGCCACATCGTCCGGGTGTGGCATGGTGAAGGGGTGATGCGCGGCCACCACCCGTTCCGCTTCGGGCTCCCACTCGAAGAGCGGGAATCCGGTCACCCACGCCCAGGCATGCGCATCCGGCCGGCGCAGGCCCAGGCGCGTGCCCAGGTGGCGCCGCAGGGCATCGAGGGCCACCTCCGCGCCACCCAGCACGGCCGCACGGCTCAGGTCGCCAGCGGCGGCCCCCCGGAAGTGCCCGATTACCGCCACGAACAGGTCGCCGTCCGCCAGCCCGGCAGCCGCGCAGAAGCGACCCGCCAGGCCTTCGTCCAGCGCTTTCGCGAACGGGCCGGAAAGGCCGTCCGGGCCGCGCTTCACCCACAGCGCGCCCGCCGCCCCGGCCGCGCGCGCGATGGCGGCGAGCTCGTCGAGCTCGCGTCGCGAGAGCGCCGCGCCGCCCGGCACCGTGATGCCACGGATCTGCTCGCCGGACTCGCGCGTTGCCGCGAACAGGCGGAAGTCGGCCTCGCAGAGCAGCGCCGTGAGATCCTGGAACTCCATGCCGAAGCGCAGGTCGGGCTTGTCCGTGCCGTACCTGGCGAGCGCTTCGGCGTAGCTCAGCCGGGGGAAAGGCAGGGACAGCTCGACTCCCAGGATCTCGCGCCAGAGCGCGGCCATGGTCCGCTCGCCCACGCCGAAGACGTCCTCCTCGGCCACGAAGGAGAGCTCGGCATCGATCTGCGTGAACTCCGGCTGCCGATCGGCCCGCAGGTCCTCATCGCGCAGGCAGCGGGCGATCTGGAAGTACCGGTCGTAGCCGGACACCATGAGCAGCTGCTTGTAGAGCTGCGGCGACTGGGGGAGCGCGTAGAACTCGCCCGGGTGCACCCGGCTGGGGACCAGGTAGTCGCGCGCACCCTCGGGGGTGCGGCGCGTGAGCATGGGCGTGTCGATCTCCCAGAATCCCTCGCTCGTGAGGTGGCGGCGCACGCACTGCATGGCCCGGTGGCGCACGTGCAAGCCGTGCTGCAGCTCGTCCCGGCGCAGATCCAGGTAGCGGTAGCGAAGGCGCAGGTCTTCGGCGGGTAGCTCATCGTCACCACCCCGCGCCACCGGAATCGGCGGCGTATCCGAGGCCGAGAACACCTGCAGGGCGTCCACGACCACCTCCACCTCCCCGGTGGGCAGCTCGGGGTTGAGGTTGCCGGCCGGACGCTGGCGCACCAGGCCTGCCACGCCGATCACCCACTCGGGCCCCAGCTCCCGGGCCCGCGCCAGCACGTCCGGCGGCGTGGTGCCGGGCTCGAAGGCGAGCTGCACCCGCCCGCCGCGATCCCGCAGGTCGATGAAGACCAGTCCGCCCAGATCGCGGCGGCGGTGGATCCAGCCGGCCAGGCGTACGCGGCTGCCGGCGGCACTCGCGCGCAGCGCTCCGGCCTGCGCGGTACGATAGGTCGTGGCGAAGTCGTTCATGGCCTCTGCTGTGCGGCTGCTGCTGGCCGGCCCCGGCCCAGGCGTGGGCGGGCACGGGCAGCGCGCCAAAGATGGACCCGGCTCCCGGAGGCGACAAGCGTGCCCTCCCGGACCGCGCCCGCGGGCGCTACGTTACCGCCATGGATTCCTGGAAACTGACGCCGGTAGCCCAGCAGAAGATAATCCAGCTCGCGGATTACCAGCTGAAGGTGCAGCGGCTGCACGGCCTGGTCGAGCAGTACGCCACCGCGCGGGTGGACGCGAAGCTCATGGAGCCACCGCTCCGGCGTGCGGCGGAGCAGCTCAAGGTCCTGTTCACGGGCGCGGGCTATGGGCCCATGGCCCAGCTGGCCGGCGCCATGGCGATCGCACTGCGGCGGGGCGGCCCGGTCCCTGGCAAGGCCCGGATCCTGCGCGAAGCCATCGGCTCGCTCCGCTCGCAGATCGAGACCCAGCAGCGGATCACCAGCGCCGAGGGCAGGGTCAGGCTGAGCCCCCAGGACCAGCCGGATTGAAGGCGTTCAGGCCTCCGCGTCCTCGAGGGCCCGCAGAAAAGCGGTCCGGTCCGCGGCGGCGATGAGCTGCTCCCGCACGTCCTCGCGCCGCACGACGCGGGAGATGCGGCTGAGTGCCTTGATGTGCGGGCCGGCCGCCGATTCGGGTCCCACCAGCAGGAAGAAGAGGCTCACCGGGCGGCCATCCAGCGCATCGAAGTCTACCGGACCGCTGGTGCGGCCTGCGGCCATGCGGAGATCGGGCACCGCGGCGGACTTGCCATGCGGGATGGCGACGCCATAGCCGATCCCGGTAGAGAGCACGGCCTCGCGCTCCCGCACGGCCCGCAGGATGTCCTCACGGTCCGCCCCGTCCCTGCCGGCGAGGAGCGAGACCAGTTCGCGCAACAGCTCATCCTTGGACGTCGCCTGCAGGGGGATCTTGATGCGATCCAGGGTCAGCAGATCGGTCAACAGCACCGCATCCTCACGCACCTGCCCGAGGGTGTTCCGGGGAATGACGATCTGGTTAAGTTAAGGCTTGCCCGAAGGCGTAACAAGCGATGACGCAGGCATGAAACGAACCACGTTCCGGACGGTCCTGGCACTATCGGGATGGGCCTTGCTCGCCTCGCCGGCCGCAGGCCAGCGGCTGGTGGACGACTGGCTGGTCCGGACCGGGGCGGGACCGGGCGCGCTCCAGGAGGGGGCGACCTCGATCTTCTGGAATCCGGCCGGTGCGGCCGAGCAGCGCGGCCGCGGTTCGCTGGTGGTGCTGGAGCTGCTGGCCCCGGAGGCCACCGGCGTCGATGTGCTGGCGCTCAGCGGCGCCTGGCGGCTGGACGAGCGGACCACGTTCGCGGCAGGATTTCAGCACCTGGCAGTCGGCCGCATCGACTACACCACCACATCGCCGGACGGCGCCGCGCGGGTGGAAGTGGCGCAGGACCTGTTCGGGGCCGCGGCCGCGCGCCGGCTCGGTCCGGGACTGGTGGTCGGAGCGGCCGCGCAATACCTGCGCTCGTCGGAATGGCTGGTGTGCAATGCGGCCGCGGTCGATGACCCGAGCAGCGACAGCTACGGCCTGAGCTGCGACGACGGGCAACTCGCGATCGGTGCCGGGGCCCGCCTGCTCGCGCCGCTACCGGTGCCCGTGACCCTCGCCGGATTCGCCTACAGCGTCCGGGGGAGCGTGACCTGGGGTCTGGCCGCGGAAGTGGCGCCGGACCTGCCTATGGGCGGCTGGCACGGCAAGGTCAACCTGGGTGCCAGCGGTGGCCAGGCGGTCCGGGGCACGATCTACCGGGGCGGACTCGCGATGAGCTGGCGCGATGCGATCGAGCTGGGCGGTAGCCTGGTGGCCGAACCGGACGCCGCGGAGCGCCAGTGGGAGCCCGTGGTCTCGGCCCTGGTGCGCCTGCACCGGTACGAGCTGGGCGTGGTGCGCGAATGGCTGCCCAACTCGTTCGGGGCGGTGCACACGTTCCGTTTCGGCATCGCCTTCTGACCGGGGGCCGATGGAGCGGGCCGACCTCCTGAGTCTCACTCCCGACCAGCTCGACGCCGTCCTGGCGGAGCACTTCCGGCTGCGGGGCCAGGGTGCCTACCGGGTGGGCCAGACCAGGGCCTGGCTGCACGAGCGGGACGCACTCTCGTTCGACGAGCTGACCGATCTGCCGCAGCGCGAGCGGGACGCTCTGGCGGAGGTGTTCACGCTGTGCGCGCCCGTGCCGGCGCGGGTGGAGCAAAGCGCCGACGGCACCGTCAAGCACCTCTGGCGCCTGGGCGATGGCGAGCTGGTCGAGTCCGTGCTGATCCCCAGCCCCGAGCGCCTCACCCTGTGCATTTCCTCACAGGCGGGCTGCGCCATGGCCTGCGTGTTCTGTGCGACCGGCTGGTCCGGTTACCGGCGGCAGCTCACGGCGGGCGAGATCGTCGCGCAGTTCCGGGGCGCGCGCCGCTATGCCACGGAGCGTGACCTGGGAGCCATCAGCAACGTGGTGTTCATGGGCATGGGCGAGCCGCTCATGAACCGGAAAGCGGTCTTCCCCGCGCTGACCCTGCTGAACCAGGCCTATGGCATGGGCGCGCGCCGGATCACCGTTTCGACCGTGGGTGTGGTGCCCGGGATCGCCGAGCTGGCGGCGCGACCCGAGCAGTTCCGGCTGGCGCTCTCACTGCACGCCCCGAATCACGAACTGCGCGCGCAGCTGGTGCCGCTCGAGAAGAAGTACCCGCTGCCGCTGGTGCTGGAGGCGCTGCGCGGATTCGAGGCCGCGGGCGGCCGCCGGATCACGTTCGAGTACGTGCTGATCGACGGCCTGAACGACGCGGCGCAGCACGCCATCGAACTGGCCGGTCTGGCGGGCGAGTTCCAGTCCCACGTGAACCTGATCCCCTTCAACCCGATTCCCGGCACGGACTGGCGGCCCACCCCGCCGGACCGGCAGCGCGCGTTCGCGGAAATCCTGGAAGCGCGCGGTGTGCCGGCCACCATCCGGAGTCCGCGCGGGCGTGACATCGCGGCGGCGTGCGGGCAGTTGCGGGCGGAGCACGTGACCCGGCCGCCCAGGCCTTACCTGAACCTGGTCGGGCTGCAGCCGCGACCGCGCGGGCAGGCCGGTCCCTAGTCGATGCCCAGCCAGGCCTTGAGCGTGCCCCACCTCCCCCGCCGTCCGGGCGCGGCCGACGCCGCCGGGGCGCGCTTCGGCCAGTCGCGGCCCAGCACCACCGTGGCATCGAGCAGCAGCATGGTATCCGGGACACTCCGGACCCGCGCGATGCCGAGCCGGTCCGCGGCCGCGCGCGCGATCGCGGGCTGATCCGCGCGGTCCAGCACCTCCGAACTGTCCGCGCGCGCCGCCGCGGTCCCGAAGTACACCACGTCGAAGCCGCCGCTGCGGAGCTGCTCCGTGGCCTGCCGGGCCAGGCCGACCCGGCCCGATCCGTTGAGCACCTCCACGCGCCCGCGGGCGACTACGGGGAGCGCCGCGGCCGGGCCGGGCGCGGGCTCGGGTCCGGCGAGCGGTCCTTGCCTGGTGGCCGGGCGGAAGAGACCGATCCCGAACGAGCCCAGGAAAGCCAGGAGCAGCAATCCGACCGCGAAGAGCGCGAACCGCTCCAGCCGCTCACGCACGGGCATGGGCGAGCGCATTCCAGAAGGCGAGGGTTTCCGGCCGGATCGTGCGGCCGGTGCGCAACAGATGGATCAGCCGCAGCCGGACTACTTCGGGCACCACCTCGGCCAGGGCGTGCGGCATGCGGGCGCGCAACGCGGCGCGCAGCAAGGGATCGAAGGTGCGTCCCGGTTCCAGGAAGTCGGCCGCGTAGAGCGCGCGGCCGAGCGGATCGAAATCCGGATGGCCGATGGTGTGGTGGCCGATCGCGAGCAGCAGCGCCTCGTCCGCGACGCCCTCGCTGCGCAGGCGCGCAGCGGCCGCCGGGCCGTGCAGCATGCGCGGCGGCAGGTCCCGAAACTCCGCGGGCACGTGCGGCGTCAGTTCCGCGGGCGGGGCGCAGCGCAGCGCATCGTGCAGCCAGGCGGCGGCCCGCCAGCGCTCCCGTTCCGCGGCCGTCAGCGCGAGCGCGCCCGCCCAGCCGTCCAAGAGCGCGGCCACGTTGGCGCTGTGCGCGCGCCGGAGCTCATCGATGCGGGCCCACGGCGGCAGCTCGCCGCGCGCGGCCGCGGCCAGCACGGGCGGCGTGCGCTTCACCACGTCGCTCCTGCGACCGGGATTCGCCTCATGTTGGTTCGCGGATGTCGCGGAGAGTGATGCGCCAGGCGGAATTGACCCGGGGCGCAACCTACCCGCATCCTCCGGGGGTGTCAAACGTGCTCCGCTTCGATGCCCTGCTGCTGCGCGCACTCGCCGCCGAGCTCGACGCGCGCCTGCGCGGCCTGCGCGTGGCCCGGGCGCGCTTCGACCGCGCGGCGCGCGCCGTGCTCGTGGAAGTGGGCCCGCGTCGCCAGCCGCTCACGCTCAGCTGGAGGCTGCAACCCGCGCATGCCCACGTGCTGCTCGCGGAAGGTGGCAACCGCGAAGTGGGCGGACTGCTGCAGGTGCCGCCGGGAACCCCCATTGCAGCCGTGCGCGCGCTCGCCGATGAACGCATCGTGCGCCTGGAGTTCGCGCCCGGCGAGGTCGCGAGCGGGCTGGTGCGCTGCATCGTGCTCGAGCTGCTCGGCCAGCGTTGGAACGCGCTGGCCCTCGGCGCCGACGACGTCATCGCGGCCGTGCTCGTGGCGCGCCGGGGAGACCCGCGCCAGTTGCGCCCCGGCGTGCCTTACTCGCCCCCGGACAGCCGCCCGCGGTTGGGCGCCGAGAGGCTGCCCGGGCTCGAGGAATGGCAGGCGCTGTTCGGCGGCGTCGCGCCGGCCGACCGGCTGCGCGCCCTGCTCGCCGGCTGCGCGTACGCCAGCCCGCTGAACGCCGCCTGGATCCTGGGCGACGCTCTGGGCCCCGAGGCGGGCGCCCACGTGCTCGAGGAAGCCTATCGGCGGTACGCGTGGCTGCTGAGCGCCCCCGCGCAACCGGCACTGCACGACGGCGTCCAGCCGTATCCGCAGCCACTCGCCGGGGACGCCGTGCGCACCGCGTCGCTGCTGGCCGCCTTCGCCGCCGCCGCCGCGTCCGCAGGCACGTCCCCACCGGCCGGAGAAGCCGCGGACCGCGAGTTGCTGCTGGCGCGCATCCACGACCGGCTGCTGCGCGTGCAGGCGCGGCGCGAGCAACTGGCCGCGGAGGCCCGGGGCGCGGCCGCGGAAGCCGCGCGCCTGCGCCGGCAGGCGGACCTGCTGATGGCGCACCTGGCCACGGTGCCGCGCGGCGCCAGCGCGCTCGTGCTCACCGACTTCCGCGGCGAGCCGTGCGCGCTGCAGCTCGACCCGGCGCTCACGCCGCTGCACAATGCCCAGCAGTGGTACGAAACGGCGAAGCGGCGGGAGCACGCCGCCGAGCGGGTGCCGGCCCTGGCCCGGCACGCGGCCACGGAGGCGCAACGGCTGGAGGCGCTGCGCACGCAGGTGGCGGCCGGAGCCATTGGCGGCGTGGCGCTGCGCGACTGGCTGCGACGCTCGACTCCGCCGGAAGCCGAGGCCGCGCTACCCTACCGGAAGTACCGCAGCACGAACGGACTGGAGATTCGCGTGGGCCGGAACGCGCGCGCCAACGATGCGCTCACGCGCGCACACTCCGCCCCCGACGACATCTGGCTGCACGCCCGGGAGGTGGGCGGGGCACACGTCGTCCTGCGCTGGGGACGCCGGGACGCGAATCCGCCCCGCCCCGACCTGGTGGAAGCGGCGGTGCTGGCGGCCTGGCACAGCCGCGCCCGCACTTCCGCCGTGGTGGCCGTGGACTGGACGCGCCGGAAGTACGTTCGGAAGCCCCGCAAGGCCGCGCCCGGGCTGGTGGTGCTGGAGCGCGCGAAAACGCTGTTCGTGGCGCCCGCCGAGGACCTGGAGCGGCGCCTGCGGGAAATGGCGTCCGGCGTCTAGCCGCAGCGCCGGTTCAGCCCAGGGCCCGGCGCAGCTCTGCCAGGAATGCCGCGGCCGCCGGGATCCCGCCCCGATCCAGCGCGTCGATGAGCGCGCTGCCCACGACCACTCCGTCCGCCTCGGCCGCCAGCAACGCGGCGTGCGCGGGCGTGGACACGCCGAAGCCCACCGCGAGCGGCGTGGTCGTGCGCTGCCGCAGGGCGCGCAGCTCCTGCACCAGCTCGGGACGCAGCTCCCGTCCCGCGCCCGTGACGCCGAGGCGCGCGATGTAGTAGACGAAGCCCTGGGCCCGGGCCGCGATCAGCAGCGCCCGCGCCGGCGGCGTGGTCGGCGCGATCAGGCGGACCAGCGCCAGCGGGGCCGCCTCGAGCAGCCCTTCCAGCTCGGGGTCACCGCCGACCGGGAGATCGGTGAGGAGCAGTCCGTGCGCACCCGCCGCGACGGCCTCGGCGCAGAAGCGCTCCACGCCGTACGAGAGCAGCGGATTCAGGTAGCTGAAGAGCACCACCGGGGTGTCGTGGCGGGCGCGGAATTCGGTCAGCTGGGCCAGCACCGACGCGAGCGTCACGCCCTGCTCGAGCGCGCGTTGCGAGGCGCGCTGGATGGTCGGCCCGTCCGCCACGGGATCGCTGAACGGCACCCCCAGCTCGATGATGTCGGCGCCCGCCCCGGCGAGCGCGGCCAGCAGGCCCGGGGTGTCCGCGGGCCTGGGGTAGCCGGCGGTCATATAGGGGATGAGGGCCGTGTGCCCGGCCGCGCGCCAGCGGGCGAACCACGGCGCGATCGGGTCGGTCTCAGACGAAGTAGTCGGATACACGGATCGCGTAGCTGTCCGGGTCCACGGTCTTGATGATCGAGCGCACCGGACCGCCGGTGACCGGATCGATCTCGCTGAGATCGGCGCTGAGCGGCTCGGCCAGCATCATGCCGGACGCGTCGCTGATGATCTTGACGATGGGCTGGTGGATGTGCGCCGGATCCGGATTGCGCGAGACCACCACGGCCAGCTCGTGCGTGTCGAGGATGGCCAGCGTGCCCACCGGGAACACGCCCGTCACGTTGATGAAGGCCTTCACCAGCAGCGCGTCGTAGCCGCGGCCGGGATTGTCCCGCATCTCGCGCAGCACCTCGTCGGCCGGCCAGGGCTGCTGCTGGTAGCTGCGCTTCGACGTGGCGGCGTCGAAGCCGTCCACGGTCGCGACGATGCGGCTGTAGAGCGTGGGCTGGCGGGTCCGGCTGTTGCGCGGGTACCCGGAGAAGTCCGTCTTCATGTGGTGCTCGTAGGCCATCAGCATGGCCCGGTACGGGATTTCCGTGAGCCCCTTCATGGAGAACAGCATCAGCAGGCCTTCCACCGGATGGCGCTGCATCTGGGACCACTCGTACTCGTCCAGGCCGCCGGGCTTGTTCACGATGTCCGCGTCGATCCGCTGTTTGCCGACGTCGTGGAACAACGCGCCCAAACCCAGCTCGTAGAGCTGCACCTTCTCCAACCCCAGCTTCTGACCGAGCACCACGCTGAAGATGCACACGTTGACCGAGTGCGTGAACGTGTACTCGTCATGATCGCGCAACGCGGTCATGCCGATCATGGTGGTCTCGTTGTTGAGCACCTGGTCCACGATCGACTGGACCGCGCGCTTGACCCGGCGCAGGTTCACGGCCCGACCCATGCGCGCATCGGTGAGCACCTCGCGCGCCACGTGCACCGACTGGAAGTAGGTCCGCTTGGCCACCTCCCGCGCATGACCTTCCTCCTCCTCGTACGCCTCCTGCAGGGCGCGCACCGGCTGGAGCAGGATGTGCTCGGCCGGGGTGGCGGCCAGGCGGGTGATGAAGCGGTGGAACGGTTCTTCGCTGCCCTCGTCCTGCGGCGGCAGCGAGAGGAACGGCGCCAGGTCGCGGTGCGTCAGGCCGGCCGTGAACTCAACCTGGCCGATGCCGTGGCGCGCGAGCGTGTCGTGCAGGAACGAGAACGCCCCGTAGTCGGAGAGGTCCAGGCGGAGGCGGGCATCGTTCAGGAACAGGAAGTCCCCCACCGCGCGCAGGCTGACCATGGCCTCCCGCTCAATCAGCCGCGTGATGATGCGGTGCACCTCGCGCAGGGCGTTCTGAACGGTGGTGTTCTCGACCGGGTAGATCCGCAGCGACTGGGTGGCCGCATACATGGAAATGACCAGCGAGCGGCCCAGCGGCTGAAGCATCGTCTCGCTCTGGATGAGCGGCGCATTCGCGATCATGATGCGGGCGCCTCCATGCGCAGCGCGTTGGCGACGGCGTTCCGCACCATCGGGCTGCTGTCGCCGGATGCCTTGAGCAGCGCGGCGCGTGCGGCCCGGCTGCCGCTCCGCCCCAGGGCCATGGCCGCGCGCGCCCGGATCTCGGGAGACTCCCGCTTGAACATGCGCCGTCCGTTCAGCAGGCGGTCCAGCAGCGCGGTGCTCTCCAGTCCGGCCACCGAGCCGAAGGCCTCGAAGAACGCGATCTTCTCGGTGAGGTCTGCCACGCGCAGGGTGCGGCTGCTCACCAGCGACTCCAGGGTGGCCCGCGCGGGACCGTAGTTGGCCGCGGCCAGGCCGCGGGCGGCCGCCACGCGGACGTCCCGGTCACTGTCCTTGAGCGCGCTGCGCAAGGCCTCGAGCGCGGAGGCACTGCGCAGCTGCGTGAGCGCCTCCACGGCCAGCCGGCGAGCCTCCACCTGACCCGACTTGAGGAGCTCGGTGATGGGCGGGATCGCCTCCACGATCCCCAGCTGGGCGCAGAGCCGGGCGGCCCCGCGCAGCACCTCCGGCGACTCCGCGCGCAGCAGCCCGATCAGCTCGGGGCGGTGGCGCTGCGCCAGACCGCGCATGGACTGCCGCAGGCGTTCCTTCAGGGCGGGCAGCGCGCTGGTCTCGATGCTCCGCAGCAGCAGCGGCATGGCGCTCGGGCCGAGGTGTTCCAGGAAGCCGCCCAGCTCGGTGCCATCCGGATCGATGTTGCCACCCTCCATGGCCACCAGCAGCTGCGAGAGTACGGCCGGCTCGCTCAACTCGCGATACACCGCCTCGGCCGCGCTCCGCTCGCTTTCCGCCATGGTGTTCTTCTGCAGGATCTCCGCCAGCTCGGCGAGGATGCGCGTCACGTACTTCAGCTCGCCCGCACCGAGGAAGGTGGGCAGCAGCTGGCGCAGGATGCGGATGATCTCCGCCTGCCGCTCCGGCAGCGGCTCCTCGAGCCGGTCGAATAGCGCGTTCAGGACGTCGCCGCGCAGGTCGCGGCGCAACTCCCGCTCCACCTCCCGGCTCAGCAGCTCGAGCTCCCCCCGCTCCAGGAAATAGAGCGTCTCGTTGAAATCCGCGCGCGATACGATCTGCGGCAGGGGGGGCTCGCCGTGCTGCACGGCGTATGGC
>VEPF01000036.1:0-231 GCA_012027055.1 Gemmatimonadota bacterium
AAGCTATACGGCGACGTGGTCGCGGTGCAGGACCTGTCGTTCGCGGTGGCCGCCGGTGAAGTCGTGGGCATGGTCGGTCCCAACGGCGCGGGCAAGACCACCACGCTGCGCAGCATGGTCGGGATCATCCGACCGAATGCGGGCGCGATCCGGATCGCGGGCCACGACCTGGCGGCCGAACCGGTAGCGGGCGGGCGCGCGCTCGCGATCCTCCCCGAAGAGCCGCACCAG
>VEPF01000036.1:241-3073 GCA_012027055.1 Gemmatimonadota bacterium
TTGCGGCGCACAAAACGCAAAGTTCCGCCCAGTTCCGGAAGCGGCCAGGCGCGCGCTCGCGTTCATCCCCGATGCGCCGCACCTGTTCGCCTACCTGACGGTGGAGGAGCACCTCCGGTTCATCGCCCGCCTCTATGCCGTGCCGGACGCTCCGCCGCGGATCGAGCGGCTGCTGGAGGACGCGGAGCTGGCAGAGCGACGGAAGAGCTTTCCGGATGAGCTTTCGCGCGGCATGAAGCAGAAGCTGGCCATCGCCTGCGGCCTGCTGCACGAGCCGAAGGCGCTGCTGCTCGATGAGCCGCTCACCGGCCTGGACCCGGGCGCGATTCGCCGGACCAAGCAGACCATCCGGCGCCAGGCCGAGAACGGCGCGGCGGTGGTGCTCAGCTCGCACTTGCTGGGACTGGTGGAAGAGCTGTGCACTCGCATCCTGGTGATCAACCACGGCCGCCTGGGCGCCTCCGGTACCATCGAGGAGATCTGCGCGCACCGGCCGGAACTCGCGGGCGCCGGCCTGGAAGACGTCTTCATGGCGCTCACCCAGCCGTGATCGGAGCCTTCCAGTATCTCATCCTGCGCGAGGCCGTGAACCGGCTGCGTCGCCAGGCACTCCGCCTGAAGAGCCCGCGCTATGCCCTGGCCCTGTTGGTGGGCGTGGCCTACTTCTGGTTCATCTTCGGCGGCCCGCGCGCCCTCGAAGGCTCGCCCCGGCCCCCCGGTCCCTTCGGCAGCCTCTTCCATGCCGGCGGCGCGCTGCTGCTCGCGCTCTACGTGGCCGGCGCGTGGATCTTCGGCCGGGCCGAAGCGCTGGCCTTCCGGCCCGCCGAGGTGCACTTCCTGTTCGCCGGTCCGCTCGGCCGCCGCGATCTGCTCAACTACAAGCTGCTGCACGCGCAGATCCCGCTGCTCTTCACCAGCACCTTCATCACGCTGGCGACGTACGGGGCCGGCCTCCCCTGGTGGCTCCGGTTCCCGTCCGTCTGGGTGCTCTTCGCCACCCTCCAGCTGCACCAGCTGGCCGCGGCGCTGGTGCACGAGGCCGCGCACCAGCAGGGACTCATCGGCTGGAGGCGCAACTGGCTGCCGGTCACCATCTTCGGCACTGCCGGCGCGGCCCTGCTGCTGTCCCTGAGCGGCGCCTACGCCGCGGTCCGCGCCGCGCCCGGTTTTCCAGCCGCCCTCGAGGTCCTGGACCGCGCCCTGCGCGCGCCCGTCCCGACCGTGGTGCTCGCCCCGTTCCGCTGGGTGCTCGCGCCCGTGCTCGGCTCGGCCAGTGCGTGGCCCGCGGCCATCGGCGTGGCCCTGCTCGTGCTCGTGCTCCACTACCTCTGGGTGCTGCGCAGCGACACCGCATTCGAGGAGAGCGCCGCAGCCGCCGGGGAGCGGCGCGCGCGCGCCGCGCAGGCGCTCCGCGCGGGCGGCGGCTGGCGCTCCTACTCGCGCGCCCTGCGGCCGGAGACCGGGACGCGCCGGAAGAGCATCGCGCCGCCCGCCTTCAAGCTGAGCCTGGTGGGCCGCGCCGAGACCGCGCTGGTGTGGAAGAACCTGACACTCGCGCGCCGCAACCTGTCGCGGACCACGCCGGTGGTGCTGGCGGCCACGCCCGTCGCGCTGATCGCCATGTTCCAGGCCGGGGGCGCCGCACCGGGAGAAGCGCTCCAGCAGGTGGGCTCGATGGCGCTCATGTTCGGCGGCCTCCTGGTGATCCTGGGACCGCTCTGGGTGCGGAACGATCTGCGCATGGACCTGCTGCGCATCGACGTGCTCCGCGTCCTGCCCCTGGATCCGGCCCGCATCGTGGCCGCGGAGCTCACCGCCTCCACGCTCACGGCCAGCCTCATGTGCTTCGCGCTGCTCGGCCTGGGCGCCGTGCTCCTCCTCCTCTCCGGCCACCTGCCGCTGCCGCCCGGGTACTTCCTGCTCGCCTGCGCCGGTGCCATCCTCGCGGTGCCGGCGCTGATCGCGCTGGGCGTCACCGTCCAGTGCGCCATCGCCCTCACGTTCCCCGCCTGGGTGCACCTGGGCCGGGAACGGCCGAGCGGGGTGGAAGCCATGGGCCAGAACATCCTCACCCTGGCGGCTTCCATGCTGCTGGTGGGCGTGCTGCTGCTGCCGCCGGCGCTCGTGGGCGGGCTCGCGGGGGTCATGCTCGCGCTCCAGTGGGGCCCCGCGGCCCCGGTGCTGGGCGGCCTGGTCGCGCTCGGGGTCGGCTACGGCGAGGTATTGCTGGCGGCGCGGGCGCTCGGCCGTCTGTTCGAGCGCACCGACGCCACCGCGATCGGGCTCACGTCCTGAAGCCGCACCGGGCGGACCCGGACGGGCCGCCCGTTCCCGTCACAGCCGAGCGTCCATGTAGAAGTGCAGCCGCCAGCCGGTCGGCGCGCGCAGCGCGCGTGCCAGGTCCAGGCGCAGGATCCCGTCCAGCAGGCTCACGCCCGCGCCCGCCGAGAGCAGCGGCCGGGACGCGCGGAACGCGTCGTTGCGAGCCTCGCCGGCCCAGCCCACGTCCGAGAACACCGCCAGGCGCGCCGCCGGGAGCGCTGTGGCCAGCTCGGCACGCCCGCGCCAGAACGCCGGTCCATGGAGCGCCCCGCTGCTGTAGCCGCGCAGCGAGGAGGTGCCTCCCAGGTACCAGCTGCTTTGTACGGGCGAGGTTTCGAGGGTGGTGCCGACGCCCCCCTCGAACGCGAGCGCGAGCGCCCCGACCGGTGGCAGCGCGGCCTGCACGGTCAGGGCCGGCCGGACGAAGCCAAACGTGCCGGTTTCCGCGCGCACATCGAGCTGGGCGCCGAGGCGGAGGGCATCCGGGTCTTCGCCGTGCTGCGCGCGCAG
>VEPF01000408.1 GCA_012027055.1 Gemmatimonadota bacterium
GCGAGGTCACGTTGCGCGCGGGTGAGGTCGGGGACGGGGAGACGTTCCAGTGGGTGGACATGCACGCGGGCGACGTCATGTTCCTCGCGCTCGCGAACCACCGCTACCTGCTGGCACAGCCCGGGCAGCCGCTGGTGGGCAATCACCCGGGCGGCAGGCCTGACCACAAGGATGGCTCGGGGTTCGCGTGGCAGGACGCGGGGAGATAGCGGATGAGCACCGTCACCGAGCGGCTGGATGCGATCAACGAGTTCGACCGCGAGCCCGTTCCCGAAGCGAGGCTGCAGGGTGCGGCGAGCTTCGCGGGCCTGTACGCGGGCGAGCACGTGGCGGGCACGGAGTTCGTGATCGGGCCGCTGTTCGTGGCGCACGGCGTCGCGGCCCGCGACCTGTTCCTGGGCCTGCTGCTCGGCAACCTGCTCGCCGTGCTGTCCTGGACGTTCATCTGCGCGCCGATCGCGGTGCGGACGCGGCTCAACCTGTACTGGCAGCTGCGCCGGCTCACCGGGCCTTACCTGCTGGTGCTCTACAACATCGTGAACGCGCTGATGTTCTGCTTCCTGGCGGGCGCGATGATCTCGGTGGCGGCGACGGCCATCGGCATGCCCTTCCACATGACCATGCCCGGGCTGAGCGACCGCTACCCGAACAGCCTCGGTTGGGTGCTGACGGTCGTGGTGGTGGGCGCCGTGGTGACGGTGGTGGCGATCCTGGGCTTCGAGAAGATCGCGCGCGTCTCGAAGGTGTCCTCGCCCTGGATGATGCTGGTCTTCGTGGCGGCCGCGCTGGCGGTGCTGCCGCGGCTGGGCGTGCGCTCGCCCGGTGATTTCTGGGCGGTGGCGAACGAGAAGATCTGGACGGGCGTGCCCATGCCCGGCCGGGTGCACTTCACGTTCTGGCACGTCACCTTCTTCGCCTGGTTCTGCAACATGGCCATGCACATCGGCATGGCCGACATGACCCTCCTGCGCTACGCGCGGAAGTGGCAGTACGGTCTGTTCAGCGCGTTCGGGATGTACCTCGGACACTACATCGCGTGGATCGCCTCGGGCATCCTGGTGGCGCTCGCGCTGCAGCAGGGCAGCGAGGTGGCGCCCGGACCGATCGCGTACCTGGGCGCCGGCGGGGCGGGCCTGCTCGCGGTGGTGCTGGCCAGTTGGACCACGGCCAATCCCACCATCTACCGCGCCGGGCTGGCGCTGCAGACGGTCACGCCCGACTGGCGGCGCTGGAAGGTGACAGCCGTGGTGGGCGGGATCACCACGGTGGTGGCGCTCTTCCCCGCCCTGATGATGCGCCTGCTCGATTTCGTGGCGCTTTACGGTTTGTTGCTCATGCCCATGGGCGCGGTGGTGTTCGCGGACTTCTGGCTGTTCCCGCGGCTCGGCCTGGAGCAGCACTGGGCGGAGCGGCTGGGCTCGCGGTGGGCGTGGCCGGCCGCGCTGGCCTGGCTGGTGACGCTCGGGGCGTGCCTGCTGCTCAACCTGCTGTCGGGCGTAGAGATCTTCTTCCTCGGGCTGCCCGGCTGGTTCATCGCGATCGCGCTGTATGTGGCCACGAGCTACCTGCAGCAGCGGTCGGTGCAGTCGTTGCCCGCGACTCGAATCCCGGAGCGCATATGAGGCGACTCCTGCAGCTCATTTCCGGCCTCGGGCTGGTCCTGACCGTGGTGCCATCAGTGCTGGTGGCCACGGGCGGGATCGGCTGGGCGCGGCACGCCGATGCCATGCTGGCCGGCGCGCTGCTCTGGTTCCTGACCGCACCCTTCTGGATGCGGGAGCAAGGAGGCTCCGATGCTGAACCCTGAGACGATATCCGCCAGCAACCAGGCGGCCGGCGACGGCCACCTGCGGGATCTGGATGCGCTGGCCGCGCGACTGCAGCGGCAGGGCCTGGACTGGGAACGGAGCGCGGCGCTGCTGCAGGCGTTCGAGGTGGCCGTGCCGTCCTGGGCGCTCGGCACCGGCGGCACGCGCTTCGGCCGCTTTCCAGGCGGCGGCGAGCCGCGCGACATCTACGAGAAGCTGGACGACATCGCGGTCATCCACGCGCTGACACGCGCCACGCCGCGGGTATCGCTGCACATCCCGTGGGACGAGCCGGACGATCCGGGCGCGCTGCGCGCGCATGCCGCCGGTCTGGACCTCGGTTTCGACGCGGTGAACTCGAACACGTTCCAGGACCAGCCGGGGCAGGCGCTCAGCTACAAGTTCGGCTCTTTCTGCCACACCGATCCGGCGGTGCGGGCGCAGGCGGTCGCGCACCACCTGCACGTGATCGACGTGGGGCGGAGTCTCGGCTCGGAGAGCATCACGGTGTGGCTGGCGGACGGCTCGAGCTATCCCGGCCAGCTGCACCTGCGGCACAGCTTCGAGCGCACGCTCGACTGCCTGCGGCAGGTGTACGCGGCGCTGCCGCCCACCTGGCGGCTCTACACCGAGCACAAGCCGTACGAGCCGGCGTTCTACGCCACCGTGGTGGCGGACTGGGGAACGTCGCTGCTGCTGGCCCGGGGCCT
Organism: Gemmatimonadota bacterium; assembly: GCA_012027055.1. Taxonomy (GTDB): domain Bacteria; phylum Gemmatimonadota; class Gemmatimonadetes; order Longimicrobiales; family RSA9; genus VEPF01. Next base: position 2,519 of record VEPF01000408.1, read on the forward strand.
GGGCGAGCGGGCGGCCTGCCTGGTCGATCTCGGCCACCATCTCCCCAACACCAACATCGAGCTGGTGGTGGCGCGCCTGATCGGGGCGGGCAGACTGGGCGGCTTCCACTTCAACGATGCCCGCTATGGCGATGACGACCTGAACGCGGGCTCGGTCAAGCCGTACCAGCTGTTCCTGATCATGAACGAGCTGGTCGACGCGCTGCTCGCGGGCGTGCCCGGCTTCACCCCGTCGTACATGATCGACCAGAGCCACAACCTGACCGACCCCATCGAGGCGCTGCTGGTGACCGTGGACAACCTGCAGTGCGCGTACGCGAAGGCGCTGCTGGTCGATCGCGCGGCCCTGGCGGAGCACCAGCAGGCGAACGACGTGATCATGGCGGAGCGTACCCTGCGCGAGGCCTTCGACACCGACGTGCGGCCGCTGGTGGCCGCAGTGCGGGCGCGGCAGGGCGGTGCGCTCGATCCCGTCGCCGCTTTCCGCCGGTCCGGCTATCGCGCGGCGGTGACGCAGGCCCGGGCCGGGCGCGAGTACGTGCCGCCGCAGAGCCTCTGAGGGGCGCGGCCATGCGTGAGCTGGCGAGTCATCTCGCGTTCGACCTGGGCGCTGCCAGCGGCCGCGCCGTACTCGGCACGCTGGACGGCGATGCCATGGCCCTGGAAGTCGTGCACCGCTTCTCGACCCCGGTGCTGGAGCGGGACGGCCACCTGTCCTGGGACATCGACGCGATCTGGGAGGAGCTGCGCGCCGGCCTGGCGGCCGCGCTCCAGGCCTCGCCGCGGCTGCGTTCGCTGTCCGTGGACAGTTGGGCGGTGGACTACGTGCCGCTCGCCGCCGACGGCCGGCCGGTCCGGCCGCCGTACTGCTACCGCGATCCGCGCACGAACGGCGTCATGGAGCGCGCTTTCCGGACCATGCCGCCGGAGACGATCTACGCGCACACGGGCATCCAGTTCCTGCCGTTCAACACGCTCTTCCAGCTGCTGGCGGATGCCGCGGAGCATGGCGGTGGCGATGCCCGCGTGCACCGGTACCTGCCGATCGCGGACTACTTCAATTACCGCTTCGGCGGGCGGGCGGTGGTCGAGCTGTCCATGGCCAGCACCACGCAGCTGCTGGACGTGCACACCCACCAGTGGGCCGCACCGGTGTTCGCGGCGTTCGGCCTCGATGCCGCGCGCTGGCCGCCCATCGTGCCCTCGGGCACGCGCCTCGGACAGGCTCATGAGGCCCCGGAAGTGGCCGTCGTGGCGTCGTGCAGCCACGACACCGGCTGCGCGGTAGCCGCGGTGCCCGCGCGGCTGGGGCGCTGGGCCTTCGTCAGCTCGGGCACGTGGTCGCTGCTGGGCCTGGAGCGGCGCGCGCCGCAGCTCACGGCCGCCGCGCGCGCGGCGGGCATCGCCCACGAGGCCGGCGCGGACGGCACCATCCGCTTTCTCAAGAACCTGACCGGGCTGTGGGCGCTGCAGGAGTGCGTGCGCGAGTGGGGCGACGTCGCCTGGGGCACACTCGAGGCCGAAGCGCGCGCGGCCCCGCCCGGCACGGTGGCGATCGACCTCGAGGATCCGCGCTTCCTGCCGCGGGGCGGGATGGCGGAGCGCCTGCGGGCCTGGTGCCGGGAGCACGGCCACCCCGTCCCGGCGACGCGGGGCGCCCTGGTGCGGGTCATCCTGGAGAGTATTGCCGTGAGCTACGCGCGGGCGCTGCGCGAGCTGCAGCGAGTCACCGGGGATGCCATCGAGGTGCTGCACATCGTAGGCGGCGGCTCGCAGAACCGGCTGCTCTGCCAGCTCGCGGCCGATGCGTGCGGCATCAAGGTGGTGGCCGGTCCCGCGGAGGCGACCGCGCTGGGGAACCTGCTGCTGCAGGCGCGCACGCTCGGCGGCATGGCGGCCGGCGTGACCACGCACCATGCCGCGGCCCGGTCCAGCAAGCTCGCATACCACACCCCCTCCCAACCTTCGATGGAAGCCCATGTCAGCAATGCCTGATGCGTTCCGGCTGCAGCACTACCAGGATCTCTGGAGCGACGCGCACGCGGCCGGTCTCGACCCGGTGCAGCGGCTGATCTACCGCTCCAACCTGCTGGGCAGCGACTGGCGGATCACGAATACCGGCGGCGGCAACACGTCCGCCAAGCTGCCGGCCGTGGACCCGATCAGCGGCGAGCCGGTGGAGGTGCTGTGGGTGAAGGGCTCGGGTGGCGATCTCCGCACCGCGACCGTGGCCAACTTCGCGTCCCTGTACCAGCCCCGGCTGCTCGGTCTCCTGGACGTTTATGCGCGGCTGCCGGAGCGCGGGCCCAAGTCACCGGCGGAAGACGCCATGGTGGCGCTCTACGCGCAGGCCACGTTCAACCTGAACCGCAGCGCGCCCAGCATCGACACGCCGCTGCACAGCTTCATCCCGTACCGCCACGTGGACCACATGCACCCGGTCGCGTGCATCGCGATCGCGACCGCGCGGGATGGCGCGCGGCTGACCCGGGAGATCTACGGCGACGAGGTGGTGTGGACGGAGTGGCAGCGGCCGGGCTTCGAGCTGGGTCTCGAGCTCCGCCGGATCTGCCAGGAGCATCCGGAAGCCCGGGGCGTGATGCTGGGCGGTCACGGGCTGATCAACTGGGCGGACGATGACCGGGGCTGCTACCAGCTCACGCTGCGCCTGGCCGACCAGGCCGCCGGGTACCTCGCGCGGCACGACCGGGGCGTGGCCGCGTTCGGCGGGGCGCGTCACGCCCCGCTGTCGGAGCCGGAGCGTCGCTCCGTGCTCGTGGACGTGCTGCCCTGGTTGCGCGGGCGGCTGAGCCGGGAGCAACCCGTGCTCGCGACGGTCGAGGCCGGCGAGGACGTGCTGGCCTTCGTGAACGCGCAGGACGCGCCCGCACTGGCCGAGCTGGGCACGTCCTGTCCCGATCACTTCCTGCGCACGCGCATCAAGCCGCTGTACGTGGACTGGGACCCGGCGCACGAAGCCGTGCCGGCGCTGAAGTCGAAGCTGGAGGCCGGGCTGGCGCGTTATGCCGCGGACTACCGCGCCTACTACGAGGCCTGCCGGCGTCCGGACTCGCCGCGCATGCGGGGCGCGAACCCGACCGTGATCCTGATCCCGGGCATCGGGCTGATCGGTTGGGGCAAGAGCAAGAGCGAGAGCCGCGTGACCGCCGAGTTCTACAAGTGCGCGATCGCGGTGATGCGCGGCGCGGAAGCGGTCTCGAGCTACACCGCGCTGCCGCGGCAGGAGGCGTTCGACATCGAGTACTGGGCGCTGGAGGAGGCCAAGCTGCAGCGCATGCCGCCGGAGCAGGAGCTGGCGCGGCAGATCGTGCTGGTGGTGGGTGCGGGCAGCGGCATCGGCCAGGCCGCGGCCGATCGCTTGATCCGCGCGGGCGCGACGGTCGCGGCCGCCGACCTCGATGGGGCAGCGGCGGGGCAGACCGCGGCCGGCATCATGAAGCGGATCGGCATGGGCATCGGCGTGGCGGGCAGCGGCATCTCGGCCGCCGGCGACGTGATCGGCCTGGCCCTGGACATGACGCGGCGCGAGGCGGTGCGCGCAGCCCTGGGCGACGTCGTCCTGGCCTACGGCGGCCTGGATCACGTGGTGGTCACGGCCGGTCTCTACGTCTCGCCCGACACCGATGGCCGGACGCCCGACGAAGGATTTGCGGACTCCTATCGCGTCAACGTCATGGGCCCGTACACCGTGGCCGACGAGGCCGCGCGCATCTGGAGTGCCCAGGGGCTGTCCGGCAGCCTGGTGATCACCACGAGCGTCAATGCCGTGGTGCCCAAGAAGGGGAGCCTGGCCTACGACACCACCAAGGCCGCGGCCAATCACCTGGTGCGCGAGCTGGCCGTCACGCTCGCCCCGCTGGTGCGGGTCAACGCCGTCGCCCCCGCCACCGTGGTGGAGGGGAGCGGCATGTTCCCGCCCGAGCGGGTGATCGCGTCGCTGGCCAAGTACGGCCTGCCGTACTCGGAGGAGGAGGCGCCGGACGTGCTGCGCGCGCGGCTGGCCGCGTTCTACGCGCAGCGCACGCTGCTCAAGCGCCCGATCACGCCGGCCGATGAGGCGGAAGCGATCTTCCTGCTGGTGAGCCGCCGCCTGGGCCAGACCACCGGGCAGGTCCTGAACGTGGACGGCGGCCTGGATGCGGCGTTCTTGAGGTGACGGTGGGCCGGCGCGTGCCCTGCCCCGGGTGCCACCGGCAGGTGGCGAGCGCCACGCTGCTGGGTCTGCTCGCGGGCGGGCTGGCGCCGGCGCGGGCCGCCGCACAGCAGGCGGGCGTGCGGCAGGGCGCGGTCCCGGTCGCGGTGGCGGAGGCGCAGCCGGGCCGGCTCGACTGGCCGGCGATCACCAGCGTGCATCGCCCCTGGACGCGCTGGTGGTGGCCGGGCAGTGCGGTCACGGATGCCGGGCTCACGGCCGCGCTGGAGGCGTACCGCGCGGCCGGCCTGGGCGGCGTCGAGATCACGCCCATCTACGGCGTCGCGGGTTACGAACGGCAGTTCATCGATCACCTCTCGCCCGAGTGGGTCGCACGCCTCGAGCATACGCTGCGCGAGGCGGAGCGGCTCGGGCTCGGCGTGGACCTGGCCACCGGCACGGGCTGGCCGTTCGGCGGACCGACCGTAGGCGACGTCGGCGGAGCGAAGTACCTCGCGCACGATACGTTGCGGGTGCGCGGCGGAGCGCGCGTGCAGCTGTCGGTGGCGAAGACCCAGCCGCCGCTGCTGCGCGCCATTGGCAACCGGCTCCAATCCGCCGCGGACTCGAGCGCGCCGGCATTGCAGCGCGCCGGCCGCGGGCGCATCACGATCGAACAGCTCACCGATCCGATTGCCGCGACGCGCGACCTGCAGGCGCTGGCCATCGAGCAGGTGCGCTTCCCGAAGCCGCTCCCGCTGGTCGCCCTGGTCGCGCGTGCGCCCAACGACGAGGAGCACGTCCTCACGGATCGCGTGCGCGCCGACGGCACGCTCGACTGGGAGGCTCCACCCGGCGAGTTCACGCTGCACGCGTTCCACCAGGGGTGGCACGGCAAGATGGTGGAGCGCGCGGCGCCCGGCGGCGAGGGGCTGGCGCTGGACCACTTCTCGACGCCGGCCCTCGGCGCATACCTAGCGCACTTCGATGCCGCATTCGCCGGCCACGACCTGCGCGGGCTGCGCGCGTTCTTCAACGACTCCTACGAGGTCGATGACGCGCAGGGCGAGGCGAACTGGACGCCGGCGCTGCTCGAGGAGTTCCGGGCGCGGCGGGGCTACGACCTGGTGCCGTACCTGCCAGCGCTGTTCGGCACCGGCGATCCGGACACCTGCGCGCGGGTGCTGAGCGACTACCGCGAGACCGTCTCGGACCTGCTGCTGGACGACTTCACGCGGCCGTGGGCCGGCTGGGCGGGCGGGCACGGCGCGCTGGTGCGGAACCAGGCACACGGCTCGCCGGCCAACATCCTGGACCTGTACGCCGCGAGCGACATCCCGGAGACCGAGGGGACGGACATCCTGCGCTTCAGGTCGGCGACGTCCGCGGCGCACGTCACCGGCAAGCTGCTGGCTTCCGCCGAGGCCGCGACCTGGCTGGGCGAGCACTTCCAGTCGAGCCTGGCGGATGTGAAGCGGGCGGTCGACCGCTACTTCCTGGGCGGGGTGAACCACATCGTGTATCACGGCACCGCCTACTCGCCCGCTGATGCGCCCTGGCCGGGGTGGCTCTTCTACGCGGCCGTGCACTTCCAACCCACCGACCCGCAGTGGCCCCACTTCCGCGCGCTGAACGAGTACGTGGCGCGCGCGCAGTCGATCCTTCAAGGCGGCAGCCCGGCCAACGACATCCTGCTCTACCTGCCCGTGCACGACCGCTGGGCGGTGCGCGGCAGCTCGCTGCTCGCGCATTTCGATGGCAGCATGGCGCCGTTCGCGGGCACGACCGTGGCGGACGATGCCGCACTGCTTCAGCGGCGGGGCTATACCTTCGACTTCATCTCCGACCGCCAGCTGCGGGCGACGACGGCGGCGGACGGCGGTTTGCGCGCGGGCGGCAACCGCTACCGCGTGGTGCTGGTGCCCGGCGCGCAGCTGATGCCGCCCGAGACCATGGCCCGGCTGCGCGCGCTGGCAGGCGACGGCGCGACCGTGATTTTCCACCGGCAACTGCCAGCGGATGTACCGGGGCGGCACGAACTGGCGGCGCGGCGGACGGCAGTCGTACGAGCGCTGGCACAGCTCCAGTTCAAGAGCGAACCGACCTCTGGCGTGCGCCGGGCGGCGCTGGGCAACGGCGCTGTGCTGCTGGGCGACAGCCTGGAGGCGCTGCTTGCAGACGCCGGTGTGCGCCGCGAGCCGCTGGTGGACCAGGGGCTGCAGTTCGTGCGCCGGCGAGGCGAGTGGGGCACCGACTATTTCATCGTCAACCCGACCGATACGGTCATCGACAACTGGGTGCCGATCGACAATTCCGATCCCGGTGCGGCGCTGTTCGACCCCACGAGCGGCGAGACGGGAGTGGCCAGGTACCTGCCGCGATCGCGCGGCGAACCGGGCAGGCGAGTGCACCTGCGCCTCGATCCCGGCGCGAGCATCATCGTGCGCACGAGCCGGACGCCGCTGGCGGGTCAGCCGTTCCGGGAATGGCGGTACCTCGCAGCGCGGCCGCTCACCGGCACCTGGCAGCTCCGCTTCGTGGCGGGCGGACCAGAGCTGCCCGTGGCGGTGCAGTTGACCGCACTGAAGTCGTGGACCGACCTCGGAACGGAAGCGGGCCGGGCGTTCTCGGGAACGGCGTCGTATGCGCTCGAGTTCGATCGGCCGGACTTGGACGGCTGGAACTGGCGCCTGGACCTGGGTGAGGTGCACGAGAGCGCTCGCGTGCGGCTGAACGGACACGATCTCGGCACGCTCACCGGCCCGACCTACCGCGTGACCTTCACGGCCGCGCTGTTCCGCGACCGGAACCTGCTCGAGGTCGAGGTCGCCAACCTGGCGGCCAACCGGATCGCGGCCATGGACCGGCAGCACGTGCCCTGGAAACGGTTCTACAACGTGAACTTCCCGCCCAACCAGCGCGCGAACGCCGGCCCGGACGGGCTCTTCGACGCTTCGCGCTGGGAACCGCGCGTATCCGGCCTGCTCGGGCCGGTGACGCTCACGGCGCTCACGGTATACTGACTCTGTCACGCGCCCTGTTGACGGAAAGGATTGCAGCCTCAGCCATGTCCAGGCATAACGCCGCCGCCGGCCTTGCCGCGGCGCTGGTGCTGGCAGTTGCCAGTGGGGCTTCCGCCCAGTTCACCACCAGCTGGCCGGCCGACCAGCCTCGCCCGTGGGAGAGCGAACAGATCGTGCAGCTCGACCGGCTGCCCGCGCACGCCACGCTCTACCCCTTCCCCGATGCGGCCGGCGCGCTCGAGGGGGGCAAGGCCGAGTCGCCGTGGATCGCCTCGCTCAACGGCACCTGGAAATTCCACCTCGCACCCAACATCGCGGCGGCGCCGCAGGGCTTCTGGAGCGGGGCCGCGGCGCCGGCAGGCTGGAGCGACATCCGCGTGCCGTCGAACTGGGAGCTGCAGGGCTTCGGCGTCGCGATCTACGCCAGCAGCAAGTACCCGTTCTCGCCCGTACGCCCGCCGTTCGCGCCGGTCGAGGACAACCCGGTCGGCTCCTACTTCCGCACGTTCACGGTGCCGGCGGATTGGCAGGGCAAACAGGTCACGCTGCACTTCGGCGCGGTGACGTCCGCGTTCTTCGTGTGGGTGAACGGCCAGCGCCTGGGCTACAGCGAGGACATGGCGCTGCCCGCCGAGTTCGACATCACGAAATACCTGAAGCCGGGCGAGAACACGCTCGCGGTGCAGGTGCTGCGCTGGCCGGACGGCAGCTACCTCGAGGACCAGGACCACTGGCGCCTCTCCGGAATTCACCGCGACGTGTACCTGGTCGCGCGCCCGCAGGTGCAGCTGTACGACGTCTTCGCCCGACCTTACCTGGATGATGCGTTCGTCAACGGCAGCCTCCAGATCCGGCCGCGCATCCAGAATTACGCGGGTGTGAACACCGATGGCTGGCGGGTTGAGGCGCAGCTGTACGACGCCTCGCAACGCCCCGTGCTGGACTCGGCGGCGTGGCTCGACGTGCGCCGCATCGTGCGCCAGAGCTACCCGATCCACGGCACCGTGCCGTTCGCGCTCATGACGCTGGCCGTGCCCAACGCGAAGCTCTGGAGCAACGAGACGCCGTACCTGTACCGGCTGGTGCTGACGTTGAAGGACGCGAGCGGCGCGCCGGTCGAGGCGGTGGCCACCAACGTCGGCTTCCGCGAGGTGAAGGTGGCGGACGGGCAACTCTGGGTGAACGGCAGGGCCGTGGAGCTGCGCGGCGTCAACCGCCACGACCACGACCAGAACGACGGCAAGGCCATCAGCTACGAGGTCATGAAGATGGACATCGAGCTGATGCAGAAGTACAACCTGAACGCGGTGCGGACGTCGCACTACCCGAACCCGGAAGAGTTCTACGACCTGTGCGACCAGTACGGCATGTACGTGATGGACGAGGCCGACCTGGAGACGCACGCGCTGGGCGGCTGGTTCTCCAACCAGCAACAGTGGAGCAACGCCTTCCTGGAGCGCGGCATCCGGATGGTGGAGCGCGACAAGAACCACCCTTCCGTCATCATCTGGTCGCTCGGCAACGAATCCGGCACCGGCCCCAACCACGCGGCCATGGCCGGCTGGATCCGTGACCTGGACACCACCCGGCCCATTCACTACGCGGGCGCCGCGGGCGGGCGCGGCGGCGACCGCGTGCTCGACTTCGAGTACGCCGATTTCGTGAGCCGCATGTACCCGTCGCTCGAGAACACCGTGGAGCTGTCCACGCAGGCGGGCGAGACGCGGCCGTTCGTGCTGATCGAGTACGCCCACTCCATGGGCAACTCGACCGGCAACCTGCAGGAGTACTGGGACCTGGTCCACAAGTACCCGCGCAACATCGGCGGCTACATCTGGGACTGGAAGGACCAGGGCATCGTCAAGAACACGGATGATGGCGCCTGGTTCTGGGCCTACGGCGGCGACTACGGCCCGCCCGGCACGCCCAGCGATGCCAATTTCATGATCAACGGCATAGTCTGGCCGGACCAGACGCCCAAGCCCGCCCTCAACGAGGTGAAGAAGGTCTACCGCTACGTCTTCACCGAGCCGGTGGACCTCGCCACGGGCAGCTTCCGCCTGCGCAACGACTACGGCTTCACGGACCTGTCAGCCTTCACGCTGTGCTGGAAGGTGCTCGCGGACGGCAGCGCGATCGACTCGGGGAGCGTGGCCACGCTGCAGGGCGCGCCCGGAGAGACCGTGCCGGTGCAGCTCGGATACCGGCTGCCGCAGGCCAGGCCGGGCGTGGAGTATTTGCTCAACCTGAGCCTCCGGTACAAGCAGGCCAACCGACTGCTGCCGGCCGGGCATGAGGCGGTCTCCGACCAACTCGTGCTGCCGGTCAGCGCGCCGGCGAGGGTCACCGCGTCCTTCCCGAAGCTCACGGTGCAGCAGACCGATGCCGCCGCGACCGTCACCGGCCGCGGCTTCACTGCCCGCTTCGACCTGCGCGCCGGGACGCTGGCCTCGCTGCGGTTTGCCGGCACGGAACTGATCCGGAAGGGACCGCAGCTCAACCTGTGGCGCGCGGCCACCGACAACGACTGGGGCAACAGCCTGCCCCGCCGCGCGGCCGTGTGGAAGAACATCGGCCCGCGCACGAAGCTCACGGCCGCGCAGGTGACGCCCAGCGGCGAGCAGGCGGTGCGGGTGCGCTTCGACCACACGGTGAGCGACAGCGCCGGCAAGCAGGTGGCGAGCTACACCACCACATATACGGTGCTCGGCAGCGGCGACATCATCGTCGAGAACGCGTTCGAGAAGGCCGCGGCGAACCTGCCGGAGCTGCTGCGCTTCGGGATGAACCTGGAGCTGCCGCGCGCGTTCGACCGCGTCACCTGGTACGGCCGCGGCCCGTTCGAGAACTACTGGGACCGCAACACCGCCGCGGACGTGGGGCTGTACCGCGGGAGCGTGGCGGACCAGTACGTCGCCTACGTGCGGCCGCAGGAGAACGGCTACAAGACGGACGTGCGCTGGGTGACGCTCACCAGTGCCAGCGGCGTGGGGCTGCTCGCGGTGGGCATGCCGCACCTCTCCATCGGCGCGCACCACAATCTGCTCGAGGACTTCGACGATCCCAGGGCGGGGTACGTGGCGCGCGACGAGGCCGTGAACCGCCACATCAATGACATCAAGCCGCGCGACCTGGTCTCGCTCGACCTGGACTACCGGCAGATGGGCGTGGGCGGCAACAACTCGTGGGGCATGCAGACCATCGACAAGTACCGGCTGCTCGACCAGGGCTATCGGTACACGTTCCGGATCCGCCCGTTCAGGGGCGACCAGCAGGCGGCGGCGGAGCTGGCGCGGCAACGGCTGGTGCTGCCGGGCGATGGGGCGGCCCGGTAGCGAGTAGCCGCGGCCCCTGCGCTTGCAGCGCGCCAGGAGACCAGGGCGGATTGCAGACCGCGGTCAGCCCGCGGCCGCTATCAGGCCATCCTCCCAGGAGAAATCCGGCTCCGGGCGCTGCTGCTGCTCGTACCAGCGGTACGTGCTCCGCAGGCCCTCATCCAGTGTGGTCAGCTCCAGCCCCAACTCCGCCCGTAACCGTTCCGTGCGCACGGTCAGCGAGGGCAGGTCGAGGTACGTGCCGAAGTAGAGCGGCGGGTGCGTCAGGCTGCCGCCCGCGGCCCGGATGCGCTCCCGCGGCACGTGCACCAGCTCGACGGAACGCCCGGCCGCCCGCGCCAGCGCCTGCACGAACTCCACCTGCGTGACCGGCGGCCAGTTGCCGAGGTTGTACGCCCTGCCTGCCGCCGCGGGCGTATCGGCAGCGAGGATCGCGGCGCGAGCGACGTCAGCCGCCATCACCCACTGCATCAGCCGCGAGCCGTCGCCGGGAACGATAACCGGACGACCCGCCCGGATCCGGTCCCAGAAGAAGGCTTCGCGGTCGAACCCGTTGTGCTTCCCGTACACGAACGCAGGCCGCAAAGTGCTCACCGCAAGACCGCTCGCGTGCTGCAGCGCGAACAGCGCGCGCTCGCTCGCTGCCTTCTGCGCACCGTACACGTTGGGATGATCGGCGGGCGCGAGCGGGGCATCCTCGGCGAGATCCAGGCCGCCCGCGTAGGCCGCGATGCTCGAGGTGAAGATGTACCGCCGCAACTCCGCACCCGCGGCCTCTGCCGCGGCCACGATCTGCTCAGCGGTTGTGCCCCGCTGCCAGTCGTAGACGTTGTCGTAGATCACGTCGAAGCCGCCGCCGCCGAGCTCGGCGCGCACGGCCGCGACATCGTTGCGGTCACAGCGGATCTCGCCCACGCGGTCACCGAACGGAGTACCGTGCCCGCGGTGCATGATCACGACCTCGTCGCCGCGCGCCAGCAGCTGCGCCACCAGCGCCCGCCCGATGAACAATGTGCCGCCGATCACCAGCACCCGCGCCATCCTGCTCCTCCTGCCGTATGAGTGCGCAGCCGCAACATTGTCCTGCCGGAATCCCGGCGCAATGATGAGAGTAGCGGGCCGCTGCCGGCCCGGGACCCGGAGGTGGCACGACCATGCGGAACCGTGTTCGTGGTCTGGCGTTGCTCGGCGCGCTGGCGTTCGCCGGGGGGGCGGGGGCGCAGGTCCCCGGCTCCGATCTGCCGGCCGATTTCCCGGCCTGGACGCACGACGTCGGCGCCCGTACGCTGCCGGGCGGTACCCGCGCTTTCCTGGCCAACGACTACGGCGCGCGCGCGGACACCACCAGCACGTCCACTGCCGCCATCCAGCGCGCTATCGACGCGTGCGCCGCGGCGGGCGGCGGCGTGGTCACGTTCGCGCCGGGCACCTACGTCACCGGTGCGCTCTTCCTGAAGAGCAGCGTGCACTTCCACGTGCCGGAAGGCGTGACGTTGCTCGGCAGCCAGGCTGATGCCGACTACCCGGTGCGGCCCACGCGCGTGGCCGGCATCGAGATGCCGTGGCCCGTGGGCCTGATCAACGTGGACGGGCAGCGGAACGTGCGCATCTCCGGCGGCGGCACCATCGACGGCCGGGGCGAGAAGTGGTGGGACCTCTACTGGCGGATGCGGCGGCAGGACTACGAGCCGCGCGGCCTCCGCTGGGCCGCCGACTACGATGCGCAACGGGTCAGGCTCGTGGTCATCAGCAACTCGAGCGACATCTCGATCGAGAGCCTGCAGCTCCGCCGCTCCGGGTTCTGGACGGTGCACGTGCTGTACTCCGACCACGTCACGGTCGCAGGCCTCACCATCCGCGACAACTCGGGGCCGAGCACGGACGGCATCGACATCGACTCCTCGAGCCGAATCCTGGTGCAGGGCAACGACATCGACAACAACGACGACACCATCTGCCTGAAGGCCGGGCGGGACTCCGACGGCCTGCGTGTCAACCGGCCCACGGAGTACGTGCTGATCCGCGACAACGTGGCCCGCCGCGGCGCGGGCGTGGTGTCCTTCGGCAGCGAGACCTCGGGCGGGATCCGGCAAGTGGTGGCGTGGCGCAACCACGGCATCGGCACCACCGAGGGGGTCCGCTTCAAGACCGCGAAGACGCGCGGCGGTTTTGTGAGCGACGTCCTGGTGCGCGACCTCCGGCTGCTCGACGTCCCGCTCCCCATTACCTTCACGCTCGACTGGAACCCGAGCTACAGCTACGCGTCTTTCCCGGACACCATGCGCAACGTGCCGGCGCACTGGCGCGTGCTGGCCACCCGCATGGAGCCGCCCGAGCGCGGGCTCTGCGACATCCACGACATCACCATCGAGGGCGTGCGCGCCACGGGCGCGCGCCGCGCCATCAGCGCCAGTGGCCTGCCCGGCAAGCCGCTCCGCCAGGTGACGCTGCGCGACGTGCAGATCATCGCCGCGGAAGCCGGCAGCATCGGGTACGCGCGGGACTGGACCATGCAGGACGTCGTATTGCTGACCGCGTCCGGCGAGCCCCCGGCCGTGAGCGACGCCGAGAACGTGGCGGAGCCGCTGGTGGTGAAAGGTGAAGTGGCCGCCGCGGCCGGGCAGGCGCAGGCGCTGCCGGCACCGGACTCCATCCTGGCCGCCATGCGCCTGGCCAACCGCTACTTCATGGCGAAATGGCCGGATCCCGGCCGCACGATCATCACCAACATCGAGCGTCCGAGCAACATCTGGACGCGCGCCGTCTACTACGAGGGGCTGCTGGCGCTGTACGGCATCGATCCGCAGGCCGAGTACTACGACTACGCGGTGCGCTGGGGCGAAGCGCACGGTTGGGACCTGCGGGCGCACGACACGTACACGCGCAACGCGGACGACCAGGCGGCGGGACAGACTTACATCGACCTGTATCGCATCGACCCGCGACCGGAGCGCATCCGCGCCATCAGGGCAGCCATCGACAGCATGCTGGCCACGGAGAAGATCGACGACTGGAACTGGATCGATGCCATCCAGATGTGCATGCCCGTCTTCGCCAAGCTGGGCGCGCTGCAGCAGGACCCGCGCTACTGGGAGCGGATGTTCGAGATGTACCGCTTCACCCGCGAGCGGCATGGCGATCACGGACTGTTCAACGCCGCGGACGGCCTCTGGTGGCGCGATGCCGACTTCGATCCGCCCGCCACGTCGCCGGCGGGCCGCAACATCTACTGGGCTAGGGGCAACGGCTGGGTCTTCATGGCGCTCGCGCGCGTGCTGAACGAAATCCCCGAGAGCGCGCCGCACCGCGACACCTACCTCGCCGATTTCCGCGCGCTGGCGGACGCGGTCCGGCAGCGGCAGCGCGAGGATGGCTTCTGGAACGTGAGCCTGGACGACCCCGCGCACTTCGGCGGGCCGGAGACGAGCGGCACGGCCATGTTCGCGTTCGGCCTGGCCTGGGGCATCGGCCGCGGCCTGCTCGATCCCACCGAGTACGGCCCGGCGGTCGCGCGCGCCTGGCGGGCGCTCGCGCAGCAGGCGCTGCACGCGGATGGCTTCCTGGGTTACGTGCAGAGCACGGGGAAGCAGCCGTCGGAAGGCCAGCCGGTGACGTACGCCCGCCCACCCGATTTCGAGGATTACGCGCTGGGCGCGTTCCTGCTGGCGGGCAGCGAGGTGTACCGGCTCGCCGGAGGCCGCTGATGCGACGTGGTGCCGGCCGCGTGCGACCGACGGCTGCGACCTGGGCCGCACGCCGCGCATCCAGAAGTTCGGCTGGAACGCAGACGGCACGCCCGATATCGGCGTGCCGTCATCGACCCTGACCGACCCACACTCCTTTCGGCGAACGCTGAGCCCGGCTACTGCCGCGGGGCGGGCGGTGCGGCGGGAGCCGGG
>VEPF01000422.1 GCA_012027055.1 Gemmatimonadota bacterium
ACTGGTCGCTCCCCGTGCTGGTGATCCGCCGCAACGGCCTCCGCCCCTGGCTCCTCGCCGCCTTCGTGTGCATCGTCGCGCTGGGCAGTGTCGCCGTCGGATACCTGTTCAATGCGCTCCTGTGAGGTGTCCGTGAGCCACTACGGGGGAAGATCATGAAGCTCGAGATCCTCGGGCCGGGCTGCATCCGCTGCCATCGCCTGGCCGAGAACACCAGGGCCGCCGTGCAGGCGCTCGGCCTCGAGGCCGAGGTCATCAAGGTCGAGGACATCGAGGCCATCATGCGCTACGGGGTGCTGAGCACGCCGGCGCTGGTGGTCGACGGCGAGGTGCGGCTGTCGGGCCGTGTGGCCACGGCCAACGAGATCCGGCAGCTGCTGACGGCCTGAGGCCGGCGGGTCGCCCCGCTCCGGCGGGCAGGTCCGCGAATTCACCGCCGCCGCAGCTGCGGACGGCAGAAAGGCATTGCGCCGTGACCCCGACCGTCACGCGGAAGCTCGGCTTCCTGGACCGCTATCTGACGCTCTGGATCTTCCTCGCCATGGCCGCGGGCGTGGGCCTGGGCTACCTCCTGCCGGGCGTCCAGACGGCGATCACACGGTTCCAGGTGGGAACCACCAGCATTCCGATCGCGGTCGGGCTCATCCTGATGATGTACCCGCCGCTGGCCAAGGTCCGTTACGAGGCGCTCGGAACCGTGTTCCGTCACCGCCGCGTGCTCCTGCTTTCCCTCGCGCAGAACTGGCTGATCGGGCCGATCGTCATGTTCGTGCTGGCGGCGCTGCTGCTGCGCGACCTGCCGGAATACGCGGTCGGAGTGATCCTGGTGGGATTGGCGCGCTGCATCGCCATGGTGCTGGTCTGGAACGACCTGGCCGACGGCGACCCGGACCTGGTGGCCGGGCTGGTAGCGCTCAACGCCATCTTCCAGGTGCTCTGCTACGGGCTGCTGGCCTACGTCTTCCTCACTCTGCTCTCGCCCCTCGTCGGTCTCGAAAGCGTGATGGTGCACGTCACCGTGCGCGAGATCGCCCGGACCGTCTTCGTGTACCTCGGCATCCCGTTCCTGGCCGGCGTCACCACCCGACTCTCGCTGTTGCGGCTCCGCGGCCGCGCCTGGTACGAGGACCGGTTCATTCCCCGCATCAGCCCGGTGACCCTGGTGGCACTGCTCTTCACCATCGTGGTGATGTTCTCGCTCAAGGGCAGCCTGATCGTGCGGCTGCCGCTCGATGTGCTGCGCGTCGCCATCCCGCTCACGATCTACTTCGTCGCGCTGTTCGCCATCACCTTCTTCGTGGCGAAGAGCCCCGTGATCGGCGCGGCCTATCCTCAGAACACCACGGTGTCCCTCACGGCCGCGAGCAACGACTTCGAGCTGGCCATCGCCGTGGCGGTCGGCGTGTTCGGGATCGACTCCGGGGCGGCCTTCGCAACCGTGATCGGACCTCTCGTGGAGGTGCCGGTCATGATCGGCCTGGTCAACCTCGCCCTCTACCTGCGCCGCCGGTACTATGCCGGCGCACCGGTCTCCGGCTCGGCGCCCGGGCTCCAGGCGGGGCTGTCTTGACATAACAACTTCCATTGATATATAATCTCTCATGCCGACGCTCCAGAAACCTGTCGCGGCCCAGATCGCACGCTGGTGCCACGCGCTCTCGGACCCGACCCGGGTGCGGGTGCTGGAGCTGCTGTCGGATGGCGAGCACTGCGTCTGTGACCTGCAGGAAGCGCTGACTGCTGCGCAGTCCCGCCTGTCCTTCCACCTGCGGGTGTTGCGGGAAGCCGGGATCGTGAGCGATCGCAAGGAAGGCCGCTGGGTGCACTACTCACTCAGGCCCGAGGCGCTCGAGCAGCTGGCGGCATACCTCCACGCCCGGATGCCGGATCCCGATGCGCCCGGCGCGTGCAACTGCGGCAACGATCGCGCGAGCGATTGTTGCTGAGTTTTTTTGACTTCATCCATCAAATTTCATTGATTGACGGCGAGGGCTCATGAGCGGAGACGTGAGAGAGAAGGTTCGGGAGCGCTATGCCGGCGCGGCGCTCCGGGTGCTCGGGGACGGATCGGGCTGCGGTTGCGGACCGAGCTGCTGTGGCGGCCCGGACGACCCGGTCACGCGAGACCTGTATGACGCGGTGACGACCTCGGCGCTCCCGGAAGCAGCGGTGCTGGCGTCGCTGGGGTGCGGCAATCCGACCGCGCTTGCCGAGCTGCACGAAGGCGAGGTGGTGCTGGACCTGGGCAGCGGCGGGGGCATCGATGTGCTGCTGTCGGCGCGGCGGGTGGGACCGACCGGCAAGGCGTACGGTCTGGCCATGACCGACGAGATGCTGGCGCTGGCGCAGCAGAATGCGGCGACCGCGGGTGCCACCAACGTGGAGTTCCTGAAAGGGCACATCGAGGCGATCCCGCTGCCGGACGCCAGCGTGGATGTGATCATCTCGAACTGCGTGATCAATCTTTCGGGCGACAAGCGGGCGGTGCTGGCGGAAGCTATTCGGGTCTTGAAGCCGGGCGGCCGTTTCGCGGTTTCTGACGTGGTGTTGCGCGGCACGTGGGCGGACGTACCGGCGGAGATCCGGCGGAGCGTGGAGCTGTGGGTCGGCTGCATCGCGGGCGCCCTGGAGGAGGAGGAGTTCCTGCGGCTGCTGGCGGCCGTCGGCTTCGAGCGCGGGTCCATCGAGCCCACGCGCATCTACCGGGTGGCGGAAGCGCGGCAGTTCCTGGAGGAGGCCGGGATGGATTTGGCGGCGGTGACGGCGGCGGTGGATGGCCGCTTCATGGCGGCCTTCGTGCGCGCGCGGAAGCCCGCCTAGGGCACCCGGGCGGCTGGGTGCTCCCGGGGCGCGCCCAGCCGCCGGACCGAGCGGTTCAGGTACACGTTGGCAGCCATGCGCCCGCCGCCGATACCGGCGAAGGCCGCGGCGGCGCCGGCGATGCCGACTCCCCAGCCCAGAACCACGAACAGCACCGCGATGCCGCCGCGCTCGATGGCGCTCCCGACCGTGCTCGCGCGGGTGCGGCGGGCCTGCCCGAGGATGGCCTGCTGGAG
>VEPF01000227.1 GCA_012027055.1 Gemmatimonadota bacterium
GTAGTGATCGGGCACAGGGTGCTGGCCGAGCTCGCGATCGCGGCGTGCGATCTGGCGGAAGTGATCGGTTCGGCGATCGCGCTCAATCTGCTGTTCGGGATTCCGCTGGCGTGGGGTGTCCTGATCACGGCGCTGGACGTGCTGCTGATCCTGCTGCTGCAGCGGCGGGGCTTCCGGTGGCTGGAGGCGGTGGTGGTGGTGCTGATCGCGACCATCGCGGGGTGCTTCCTGTTCGAGATCGTGATCGCGCGGCCGGACCCGGCGGGCATTGCGCGCGGTTTCCTGCCGACGGCGCAGTTGCTGAGCGACCGGCAGATGCTGTACATCGCGATCGGGATGCTGGGCGCGACCGTGATGCCGCACAACATCTATCTGCATTCCTCGATCGTACAGACGCGCAAGTACGAGCTGACGCCGGAGGGGAAGCGGGAAGCAGTACGTTACGCGTTCGCGGATTCGACGTTCGCGCTGATGCTGGCGCTGTTCATCAACGGGGCGATCCTGGTGGTGGCGGCAGCGACCTTCCATCGCACCGGCCACACGCAGGTAGCGGAGATCCAGGACGCCTATCAGCTGTTGACGCCGCTGCTGGGCGCGACCGGCGCCAGCGTGGTGTTCGCGGTGGCGCTGCTGGCGTCGGGGCAGAACAGCACGCTCACCGGGACGCTGGCCGGGCAGATCGTCATGGAGGGCTTCCTGGACATCCGGCTGCGGCCATGGGTACGGCGGCTGATCACCCGCGGGGTCGCGATCGTGCCGGCCGCCATCGTGGCCGTGCGCTACGGGGAGTCGGGCACCGCGCAACTGCTGATCCTGAGCCAGGTGATCCTGAGCCTGCAGCTCTCCTTCGCCGTCTTCCCGCTGGTGCGGTTCACGTCGGACCGGCGCCGGATGGGGGAGTTCGTGAACGCCCGCTGGGTCAGGCTGCTGGCGTACGGGGTAGCCTGTTTCATAGCGTTGTTGAACGTGTGGCTCCTGGTGCAGACGTTCCGCGAATGGGCAGGCTGACATGTACCGGCGAATCCTGGTAGCGCTCGAGAACAGCGGTTACGACCGGGCGATCCTGGCGCACGTGCGGGAACTGGCACGCATGTGCGGGGCGTCGGTCGTGCTGATCCACGTGGCGGACGGTTTCGCCGCGCGCAACATGGAGCAGCTGCGGCTCCGGGAAAGCGAGGAGCTCCGGCAGGACGGCGAATACCTGGACCGGGTGGCGGCCTCGCTGTTGGCGCATGGTCTGAGGGCCGAGGGGCTGCTGGCAGCGGGCGATCCCGCGACCGAGATCAGGGCGGCCGCGGAGCGCGAGCACTGCGACCTGATCGCCATGGCCATGCACGGGCACCGCTTCCTGAAGGACATGCTCTACGGCAGCGTGGTGGAAACAGTGCGCCACCGGGTGAGCATACCGGTGCTGCTGGTGCGGGGCGAGCCGGGTCCAGCGCTGGAGCCGTGAGCATGGCCGGCGCGGAGGCGACCTTCACCGGGTCGGTCGAGGATTACCTCAAGGCGATCTACGACATCGAGCGGGCCGGGGGCCGGGCCAGCACCACGCTGATCGCGGAGCGGCTCGTGGTGGCTCCGGCGTCGGTTACCGGGATGGTGCGGCGCCTGGCGGCGCAGGGCCTGCTCACGCACCAGCGCTACCACGGGGTGCGGCTGACCGAGAGCGGGCGGCGGGGCGCGCTGCGCACGCTGCGGCGCCATCGGGTGATCGAGGCGTACCTGGTGCGCGCGCTGGGCTACGGCTGGGACGAGGTGCACCAGGAAGCGGAGCAGCTGGAACACGCCGCGTCGGACGCGCTGGTCGACCGGATGGCGGAGCTCATCGGCGAACCGCGCGTGGACCCGCACGGTGCGCCCATCCCGAGCCGGGACGGGGCGGTCGAGGAAACCGCCGGCGCCTGGCTCGCGGAGCTGGCCGCCGGCAGGCGCGCGCGGGTGGTGCGGGTAGACGACGAGGACCCGGGACTGCTCCGCCGCCTCGCCGAGCTTTCACTCCGCCCCGGGGCCCTCGTGCAGGTCGAGGCGCAGGCGCCGTCCGGCGGTCCGGTGACGGTGCTGGTGAACGGCCACCGGCAGGCGATCAGCCGCGCGCTGGCGGAGCGGGTGCTGGTGCAGTAGCCAGCCGCCGCGGGTGCGTGCCGGGCGGCCCCCCGCAGCGCGATGACCGGACCGGCGGCTTCGCGATCCCGGCAACGCGGCTCAGGAGAGCGTGCGGATCTTCAGGTTCCGGAACGAAACCCGGTTGCCGTGGTCCTGGAGCAGGACGTGCCCCGTGGGCCGCTCGCCGAAGTTCGGCCAGACCACGTACTTGCTGTGACTCACGAGCGCGCGCCACAGCTGCGTGCCCCGCTCGTACTCGACCGTCTTGAAGCCGTTCAGCCAGTGCTCCACGTGCGCGCCGCGG
This sequence comes from Gemmatimonadota bacterium, assembly GCA_012027055.1. Taxonomy (GTDB): domain Bacteria; phylum Gemmatimonadota; class Gemmatimonadetes; order Longimicrobiales; family RSA9; genus VEPF01. The sequence continues at coordinate 2,408 of VEPF01000227.1, forward strand.
ACGACGATGCGGGCGCGGTTCCACTCGCCCACCCCGTTGAAGCGGATGTTCTGCGGCGGGATCAGGTCGTAGAGACCGGCGTTGGTGCGGTTGCCGTTCACGCCCAGTTTGGCGTCGGGGTGGAGCGCATCATCCAGGATCTGGAACTCGCAGCCGATCGATGAGCCCTCGCCCTGGTTCAGCTCGGTATCGACGAAATACTTGATGCCGCTGTTCGCGCCCGGCGTGATCCGGTACTCGACCAGCAGCTCGAAGTCCCGGTACTCGGACACCGTCACGATGTCGCCGCCAGCCGCCGCCTCGCCGCCCCCGCTCTCGAGCACCGTCAGCACTCCGTTCGCGATCTCCCAGCCATGGTCCGGGAAGGTGGTGAGGCGGGCGCCGCGCCAGCCGCAGGTGGAGCGTCCATCCCACAGCAGCTGCCAGCCAGCCGCCGCCTCCCGCGGGGAGAGCGTGTTCGGCACGTGGTTGAACTGCGGCGTCCCCTGAACGGGCGGAGTCGCCTGGGCCGCGGGATTGTCGGTGAGGATGCGCAGGTTCCGGAACCGAATCACCTCGCCGGCGCGGGAGGTGTCGGCGCCGATGCTGTGACCCTGCCGCGCGATCAGGCCGCTGGACGCCAGGTCGTACAGGATGTCGGCGGCGGG
>VEPF01000063.1 GCA_012027055.1 Gemmatimonadota bacterium
GCTCGGAGCCAAGCGCCGCCGACAGCTCGGGCCTCAGGATCTTGAGCGCGACGGCGCGCTCGTGTCGCAGGTCGCGGGCGAGGTAGCCCGTGGCCATGCCGCCCTGGCCGAGCTCGCGCTCGAGCTGGTAGCGGTCGGCGAGGGCTGCGGCGAGGCGCTCCAACGGCTCGGTCATCGTTCCCCCTTCACTGCCGCCAGCTCTGCGAGGACGGAGTCACGCTGCGCGCGCCACGGCGGTTCCGGGTCCTCGCGCAGCGCGAGGTAGTGCTCGTAGGCGCGCACCGCGCCGGCTTTATCGCCTGTCTGCGCGGCCAGGCGGCCCTCCAGGCGCAGGCAGGGCACGATCAGCCCCGAGTCATAGCTCACCCGCCACGAGTCCCAGGGGCAGCCTCGCCGCACCGCCGCGAGGGCTCGGGCAGGCTCCCCGTGGCGCGCCAGGAGCGCTGCCAGGGCGAGGTTGCCTTGCTGTGGGGTGAGCCCCTCCGGTCCCCCGGGCGCCGGCCGGATGATGGAGTCAAGCTGGAGCACGGCCGCGCGGGCATCGCCACCCTCCTGCTCGGCGAGCAACACCCCGATGAGCCCGGCACACACCACCGCGCGGGCGGGTGACTGCTGGCCACGGCCCAGAATGTCCGGTTCGTGAATCTGCATGAGCTCGCGCTGCGCCTGCCGCGCGCCGGCAGTTTGGCCGTGCTCCAGCCGCCAGAGCGTGCTCCGGCACTGGGATATAGCCCAGCGCCTGGTCCAGCCCCAGAACGCGCCCGCGCGGACCGAGTCCGCCGCGAGGCGGGCGTCTTCCTCGAGGCTCACGGCGGCCGCCACCACCGCCGAGTCCTCCGGCGCACCGAAGAAGCGCGCATCATCCAGGCGCGATATTCTGACATACCAGGGGTCACCCTCCCGGAAGCGTGCTTCGCGGAGCGACTGCCACTGGCGGTAGTAGCCGCGCTCGCGGGCCCATATTCTTGCGAAGGTGGCTGCACGCGGTGTCGGCATGCCCGCGAAGGCGAAGAAGCGATCCAGCTCCCGGAGCCCGCGCCCATCCAGCACGAGGCCGCCGTGGAGGGGATCCAGGAAAGACAGGGCGCTGTCACGGTGCGCCGCGAGCGAATCCTCCCCTTCGGCCCAGAGGCGCGCCGCCAGTGCCGTGTCGGCTGCGGCGAGGGCGAGGCGCAGCCGGCTGGTCCACGCCACGGCCCAGCCGGTGATGCCGGAGGCCACCCTGGCGAGCGCGATTGACTGGCGACGGGCTTCCGCCGTGTCGCCCGCCGTGAGCGCCAGGTCGAAGAGCCCGCCGACCGGCCTGGGGTTGTCCGGATCCAGCGCGGCGGCGCGCCGACTCGCCGCCCGGGCCCGCTCGCGCCAATCCGCCATCCCCACCGCAGGGCCCCAGTGCTGCAAATTGAACGACTGCTCGTCGGCGGCTACGGCCCACTGCGGTGCCAGCTCCGCGAGAGAATCAAACGACGCGAGTCGCTCGGCAATGTTGGCGGAGACTCCCGGAACGGAGCTGGCCATGGCATGGAGCAGCGCCCGGTCGCGAGGGCTCAACTCCGACTGGAGCGCCCAAGCGTAGCTCGCTGCCGCCACGTCATTCTCCCCGGCCTCGAACAGACCGAGGGCCGCCAGTACCAGAGTAGAGTCCAGCTCCAGCGCGCGTGCGAACCACGACTGGATGCTGGCGATGCCGATGGAGAGCGGGGTTCGGCGGTACTCCAGGACGCCGCGCAGGTACGCCTGCACCGCCGCAGTCGGATGCCCTGCGAGCTCCGGCAGCCGGTGGACCGCGTCGCCGTACTCTTCGGCGAGGAGCAGGTTCGTGAGCCGGTCCACCAGGCCGGGGAAGCTGTCGTACGGACCTTCGACGGACCTCGGCACGACCCGCGTCGCACCGGACCGCGCATCGACGAGCGACCCGGTCAGGCGCACCCGCGCCACCGTGCCGGTCACGGAGCCCACCAGGAGCCGGCCGGCGCCGACCGCCTGCGCGATCTGGAGCTGCCGCGCCTCCGGCAACGGGGTCTGGGTGGTGCCGCCCTTCGCTTCCCACTGCTTGATGGCGTACGCGGGGTCCGTCGTCCGCGGCCCGAACTCGCCGGTGAGCCTGGCCCACAGCAGATCGGGCAGCTGCTGGCCCAGCTCCATGAGCGACGTGTCCCGGCTCGTCACGCGGAACGGGAACACGGCGATGAGGTTGGCATCGAGGCCCGGCGCCCCGGCGCGTCCGCGCACGACGAAGAAGCCGGCCACGACCGCGCCGATGGCGACGAGCGCACCGACGGGAACGATCCAACGCCGCCGTGCCGCGCGCGGCCGCGCCGGCACGCCCGTGGCCTCGCCGACGGCCCGCAACGCCGCCGCGAAGTCAGCCGCCGTCCGCCACCGGTCGGCCGGGGTGCGCGCCAGCACCGTGTACAACGCGGTCTCCAACCCCGCCGGCACCCGCTCGCGTACCACGGTGCTGCGCGGCAACGGCTCGCTCAGCTTCTTCGCCAGGATCGCCTGCGGCGTGGGCCCGGTGTACGGCGTCTCCCCGCTCAGCATCTCGTACAGCACGCAGCCGAGCGAGTAGAGATCCGAGCGACCGTCGAGGTCCGGACTGCCGGCCGCCTGCTCGGGACTCATGTATACCGGGGTTCCGATCGCCAGGCCGGTTTCCGTCAGCTGCGCGCTGTCCGTCGTCGCGAGCGCCCTTGCGACCCCAAAGTCCGCCACCAGCGCGTGCCCCGCCTGGAACAGGATGTTCTCGGGCTTGATGTCGCGGTGGATCACCCCGTGGCCGTGCGCGTAGCTCAACGCATCGGCCACCTCGCGGGTGATCAGGAGCGCGTCCTCCAGCGGCAACTGCTTCTCCCGCTTCAGCCGGTCGCGCAGCGACTCGCCCTCGACGTAGGGCATCACGTAGAAGAGCGTGCCATCGGCCTCGCCGGAGTCGAGAACGGGCAGGATGTGCGGGTGGGTGAGCTGCGCGGTCGTCCTGATCTCGCGCAGGAACCGCTCGGAGCCAAGCGCCGCCGACAGCTCGGGCCTCAGGATCTTGAGCGCGACGGC
>VEPF01000298.1:0-1986 GCA_012027055.1 Gemmatimonadota bacterium
GTGTGGAGGGCGCCGCCCAGGGCGGAGGTGGATCGCGCGGGGCCGATGGTGATCCACGGGCTGGGCTGAGCCCCGCCCGTTCGAGACGAACTTCGGGAGAGACATGCTCGCATCGCTGAAGCAGAAGTGGCGGGACCGCAGCCTGCCGGCAGCCGCGAAGGACGAGTCCGGGCGGGACGCGCGCGGGCTGCCCGCCGCCGCCCACGGCGCGGCGGCGGTGATCGACGCGTGCATGGCCTGGATGGCGCGCGCGCAGGACTGCTCGCGCACGCACGACGGCGGCGTGGCGCGCGACTACAGCCTGGTGCACGGGTGGAACACCTCCTACCCCGAGACCACCGGCTACATCGTGCCCACCTTCCTATGGGTGGCGCGCCTGCGCGGGGACGAGGCGCTGCGCGAGCGCGCGCGGCGCATGCTCGACTGGTTCGTGGAGATCCAGTTCCCGGAGGGCGGCTTCCAGGGCGGGCGCATCGAGTCGCTGCCCAGGGTGCCGGTCACCTTCAACCCACGCCCTTCGCCTCGCCCGGCGTGAAGGCCTACGAGACCCATGTGTCCTGGGGCCTGTTCGAGGCCGACCGGGTGGCGCCGGGCGAAGGCTACGGCGCGGCCGGCCTGCGCCAGGTCGACTGGGCGCTCACGCTGCAGCAGCCCAACGGCTGGTTCGCGCGGTGCTGCCTGGACGAGCCCGTGCATCCCCTGTCGCACACGCTCGGCTACGTCCTGCGCGGCATCGTCGAGGCCTACCGCTATTCGCGCGAGCCGCGCTACCTCGAGGCCGCGGTGCGCACCGCCGATGCCCTGTGCCGGTGCCTGCGCAGCGACGGCGCGCTGCCGGGCCGGCTCGACGCCCAGTGGCAGCCCGCGGTGCGCTGGAGCTGTCTCACCGGCAACGCCCAGGTGGCCTCCCCGTTCGCGGCGGCGGCGTCAAGGGTTCGTTCCCGGTCGACGGCTGCTTCGGACGCTACCAGTACCTGAACTGGGCGGCCTAGTTCCTGGTCGATGCCTGCCTGCACGAGACGGGCCACTTCGAGGAGCCCACATGAAGGCGCTGAAGGATGCGGTCAAGGGGGTGCTCAGGGCCGCACAGCGGCGACGCCGCGTGAGCGAGCTCGAGGCCACCGTGGAGCACGTGAGGCCGGCGCAGATCACCGCCGACCTGCGCGGGCTCGGCATCGGGCCCGGCGACGTGGTGTTCGTGCACTCGTCGCTCAAGAGCCTGGGCTTCGTCGAGGGCGGCGCGGCCGGCGCGCTCGACGCCATGTGGGAAGCGGTGCAGCCCGGCGGAACGCTGGTGATGCCCACCTTCTACATGCTGGGCACCATCTACGAGACCTGCCGGGATCCCGACTACGTCTTCGACCCGCGCAAGCTCGGTTCCAACCTGGGCGCGCTGCCCGACACCTTCCTGAAGCGCCCGGGCGTGCGACGCAGCATCCATCCCACGCACTCGGTGTCGGCGATCGGCCCGCAGGCCGAGTTCATCGTGGGTGACCATCATCGCGCGCCGTCCACCTTCGGCGAGGGCTCGCCCTGGCACCGCTTCACGCAGCTCGACGGCAAGCTGCTGGGCCTGGGCATCACGATGGGGCCGGTCACCTACTACCACCACGTCGAAGACATGCTGGGCGAGGCGTTTCCGATCAAGGTGTGGATGGACGAAACCTACAGCCTGCGCTGCACGGATTTCGACGGCCAGCCGCTGCGGGTTCCGGTGCGCCCCTTTCCGCCCGAACTGATGTCGCGCCGCATCGACCACCCGTCGCAGGACGCGCTGCGCGCGCGCTTCCGCGAGGAGTTCCTGCGGCGCGGGCTGCTGCACACCGGCCGGGTGGCCCGGGCCGACGCCTGGTGGATCCAGGCGCGCGCCTTCCATGACGCGCTGGTGGAGATGTCGCGCGTGGGCAAGACCATCTACGGCTGGCCCCAGTCCTGATGAGCTCCGGCGCCGCCCCCGGCCGCGCGGCCGCGGACCGCCGACCCGCC
>VEPF01000298.1:1996-3045 GCA_012027055.1 Gemmatimonadota bacterium
CGGCCCGCGCGCCCGCGGTCCGCAGCACCTCGCCGCGGCCGGTGATCACCGTGGTGATCCCGTTCTACCAGCGCGAGCCGGGCATCCTGGCCCGGGCCTTGCGCTCGGTGCAGGCGCAGGAAGGCGACCTGGACGCGCACGTGGTGGTGGTGGACGACCGCTCGCCGGTGCCCGCGCAGGACGAAGTGGCGGCGCTCGCAGGGGCGGGGCGCTTCCCGATGCGCGTGGTGCAACGGGCCAACGGCGGGCCCGGCGCGGCGCGCAACACCGGGCTCGAGCACCTGGCGCCCGGAACGCGCTACGTCGCCTTCATCGATTCCGACGACGAGTGGAATCCCGAGCACCTGGGCAACGCCTGTGCCGCGCTCGAGGCGGGCTTCGACGTCTATTTCGCCGACCTGATGCAGCTGAACGCAACGGTCTCCGGCTTCGAGCGCATGCGCCGGCTCGACATGAGCGCGCACCCGACGATCGCCGGTGCGGCGCACCTGCACGCCTACACCGGCGACATGTTCACGCAGATCGCCGCGGGCAATGTCATCGGCACCTCCACGGTGGTCTTTCGCGCCGAGCGTTTCCCCGAGGTGCGCTTTCGCACCGAGTTCCGCCGGGCGGGCGAGGACTACCTGTTCTGGATGGACCTGGCCGTGGCCGGGGCGCGCTTCGCGTTCTCCGAGCGGGTGGAGGCGGTGTACGGGCGCGGTGTCAACGTGTACTCCGGCGTGCAGTGGGGCAGCGTCGACCTGCTCTGGCGCATCCAGGACGAGATGCACTACCGCGACTTCTGCCTGCGCCACTACACGCTGAGCGACGCGCAGCGCACGCTGATCGCGAGCAAGCGGCACCTGCTGCGCGAGGAATTCGCCCGGGCCTGCCTGCACCGGCTCGCCCGGCTGCAGCCGGTGCCGCTGGCGCTGCTGCGCCGCCAGTTGGCGAGCGAACCCGCAACGCTCGTGGACGTGCTGCGCGCCGGCCGGCGCCTGCCGCCGAAGGGGCGCCGATGACCCCGCTGCGGGTGGGCTTCGTGCTGCTGTCCAGCAGCCGAAACC
>VEPF01000273.1:0-2120 GCA_012027055.1 Gemmatimonadota bacterium
CCGATGAGAGGATGCGCTAACGTACCGCCCGGATTCGCGCGCGGCCAGCGCAAAGGCGCGCCGCGAACCGTTGCGGCCCAGCAGGATAGACGGCCAAAGAAGTCGGATTGACCAGCGTCAAGTCGGCCCACGCTCCAGTTCTCCGGGACAGGAGTCTCGGCTGGTGTCGCAGCACAGCAGAGCGCAACCGAAGGCCACGCCGCGCAGGGATTCCGGTTGCCGCGCCCGGCTGCTCCGGCGTACGTCTACATCGGTCGGCCGGCGCTGTTCCTCTGCCGGCTGATGGCTTCTAGCCGAAGTGTGTCCTGGGGAGGGAGTGCATGGTGCAGAGGCAGGCCATCGTACCGCTGGAGCGGATCGCGTCCGCGATCTACATCGTGCGTGGACACCGTGTGATGCTTGACGCGGACCTCGCGCTGCTCTACGGCGTCAGCACCAAGCGGCTGACCGAGCAGGTGAAGAGGAACATCGGTCGTTTCCCAGCTGACTTCATGTTCCGCCTCACCGCGAGGGAGGGCTCGGCTTTGCGGTCGCAGATTGCGACCTCAAAGGGCCTTCGAGGAGGGCGACGTTCGCCGCCTTTCGCCTTCACCGAACACGGTGCCGTCATGCTCGCCAGCGTCCTGAACAGCGCCAACGCGGTTGATGCGAGCGTGCAGGTGGTGCGGGGGTTCGTTCGCCTCCGCCAGATCCTCTCCACTCACCGGGATCTCGCCCGAAAGCTCCACGAACTGGAGCGCAGGTACGATGCGCAGTTCAAGGTCGTCTTCGACGCGATCCGCGAGCTGATGCAGCCGCCGGAACCGCCCCGAAAGCGCATCGGCTTCACCAGGGAGCCGAGCACCCTTATGGGGAGCGCGGCGCACGCTGCCTCGGATGCGCCTCAGGCCGGCGTGAACAGCTCCAGCCCCGGGACGTCGTCGAAGTCCCGGACGTTGAGGGTCCAGAGCCGAGCGTCCCGGCAGATCGCGCAGGCGGCGATCGCCAGATCGATCTCCCGGCCCCTCGCTCCGGAGACGGCACCGTGGAGGCCCGCCGCCGTGGCGGCCTCCGCCGGCCCGAAGGCGATGGCCGACGCGCGGGGGAAGAGCGCCTCCTGCGCCGCCAGCTCCTCGCGGCGGCGCGGCCCGCGGAGCCACTCGTAGAGGACGATGGTCGCGAGCACGACCCGCTCGCCCTGCTCGATGGCTCGGCGCAGCGCCCGGGCCGACCGCCTGGGTCCGGCGAGCGCAGCGATCAGCACCGACGTGTCGAGGAGGATCATCGCAACCGCCGCGCCGGCGTGCGCCGTCCGCCCTCCCGCCGAGCCCGTCGCACGGCCGCGATCTCCCGGTCCTCGGCCTCCGCGGCACGGCGCGGGATGCGGGGGACGACGGCGTCGAACACGTCGAGCAGCCGCAGCCGCTCCCCTTCGCTCAGGCTCCCCGCCCGCGCCGCGTACTCGCGAACCGCCTCGCGCACCACGCCGCTCTTGGGGATCCCCAGGCGCTCCGCGGTGCGGTCGATCCGCTCGGCCGTGCGCTCGTCGAGCGTGAAGGTCATCTTCACGGTGTGTGCCATACTCCTACCATATTACCATATCATCGGCGACGCAACCGGGCGCGCGTCAACCTGAGGCGGCAGCGCGCGAGCGCCGCCACTGCACGCTGCTCAGTAGTTCAACCTCGCCACCCAGATGTCGCTCTCGTCCTGCGACACGAGGAGGTAGAGCCGGTCGGTGCCCACGCTGAAGCTGCCGGTCGGGAACGCCGGGTCCGCCCGGATCACCAGGCGCGGCGCCCCGCCCGCCACGGGAATGGCCCAGCGCCCCGACCGGCCGTCCCGCTGGCTTCCGTACGCGTAGAGCGTCCGGGAATCCCTGGAATACGCCGCGGACTGCGCCGCACCGCCCCACCCCAGGTCCACGCCGGCCGTCGCGGCGAGATCGCGCCGCCAGACGGCCCGGCCCAGCCGGGAGTACAGAACGAATCTGGATCCATTCTGACACAGCGCCCCGCTCCCGTCCGGTGCCCACGCGACGATCACGCAGTCGGCGAACGGCGTGGCCTCGCGCCAGGGCCCGCCCACGCTGTCGCGCGCCAGGAGCAGCTCCGAGAACCGATATGAGCCCTGGTCGAGGA
>VEPF01000273.1:2130-2548 GCA_012027055.1 Gemmatimonadota bacterium
GGTCGAGGACGTAGGAGATCTCCAGACCGGTCGGCGACCAGAGCGGGAAGCGCCTCACCTGCGTGCCGTGGGTGAGCACGACGGGCGCGCCTCCATCGGCGGACACCACCGCGACGTTGACGCCGCCTTCCACCCCTGTGGCGAACGCGATCTCTCGCCCATCCGGCGACCAGTCCGGCTCCTGTCCCCTGACCCCCAGGGGCACGGCCTGCCCGCCTCCCGCGGGGATCTTGAAGAGGGCCGGGTCCTGCAGCGTGCCGAGGTTCCCGTTGTAGACGATCCAGCGGCCGTCCCGCGAGACGCTGACGAACTCGATGATCTGGGTGCCGGTCGTGACCGGCCGGCCGTCGCGGACGGAGACGGGCGCGGAGCCGTCGAGGGGGTAGGCCCAGACGTTGGCGCGGAAGGTGGCCTTCGC
>VEPF01000273.1:2558-3027 GCA_012027055.1 Gemmatimonadota bacterium
GTGGGGGTTGGCCCTGTCGGTGGCGCGGATGGGGGCCTCCGCGATGGCCAGCCGCCGCGAGGCGCTGGAGTAGGAGATCGAGTGCGCGGCGGTCGTGCCGGGGATGGCGCGGGGGGTCCCGCGCACGCCCTTCGGACCGACCTCCACGACGTACACGCTGCGCGGCCCTTCGCGGTCGGACACGAACAGCAGGTGGCGGTCGTCGAGCCACGCCGGGCTGACGTTGAGACAGCTGTCGGCCGCCACCCGCACCGGCACCCCGCTGTCGGTGCGCACCACCCAGATGGACGTCTCCATCGGGTTGCCGCTCCAGCGCCACATCGAGTTGCCGCTCACCCACGCGACGCGCGTGCCGTCGGGCGACCACGCGAACGAGTGCGGGTCCTGACGGCCCCTGCCCGTGAGGATCGCCACCCGGCGCCACGTGGTGTCCGTGGCCGAGCTGTCCTGGAGCGTGTCGCCGTTGATG
>VEPF01000083.1 GCA_012027055.1 Gemmatimonadota bacterium
GGGCGGCGGAGGCATCCGCGGAAGTCGTGGGGCTCGAGGGTGAATCGGAAAGCGCGGCGGGTGTGCCGGAACCGATCGAGGATGTGGCGGCAACCGGGGCCGAGCCGTTCGAGACTGCGCCGGCAGCGCCGGCCGCCGAAGTGCCTGCGCCGGCGGTCGAAGCGCCGGAGGTCATGGTGGCGAGCGGTGAGGGCGCGGAGCCGGTTCCGGCTCCAGGCGACGAGGTCGGCCTCGTCGCGCCTCCGGAGCCGCCCCCCGAGACATGTGCGGAGCCAACCGCCGAGCCTCCGGGCGAGTCGTTCGAACCGCCTGTGCCGGAACCCACTGCGGAGGCGGCGGCAGTGCCCGAGGCAGATACGGCAGCCCCGCCGCCAGCCGGTGAAGAGCCCGCGACCGGGGCCGTCGCGCCAGCTCTCGACGAGCCTGAGGCAGTCCCACAGTTCGAGGAGACCGCCGGCACGGCAGGCCCGGAGCAGCCGTCCGCAGGGGCGGAGCCCGCTTCGCCGCCCCCCGTTGCGGAGTCGCCGGCCGAAGCCGCAGCAGCCCCCGAGGCCGGACCGTGGACGGATGCCGGCGGGGAGCCGGGCGCGCCGGAATCGGTAACGGAGGGGGCAGACGCCACCCGGGCGGCGGCGGAATCCGAACTGATGGTGGAGGCGGTGTTCGAGGCGCCGGCCGAGAGCCCGCCGGCCCTGCCGGAGCTCACGCCGCTCGGAGATCTGCTGTCGCCTGCCGAGGCGGCCCAGCCGCCGGCGGCGACCGAAGCCGTTGCCGGCCTGTACACCGAGACAATGGCGGAGTTGTACCGCAGCCAGGGCTTCTCCGAAAGGGCGGCGGAAGTCTATCGTTGGCTGCTGGCGCGCGATCCGGACAACGCGCGACTCCAGGCGCTGCTGGCGGACGTCGGCGCCGGGCCCGCCAGTGCAGTGGCGGCACCGGCCCAGCGACCCTGGCAGCCCGACGTGCACGCCGTGGAGTCCGCATTCACGGGCGCGGCCGGGGCGGCTGCAGAGGCACACACGCCCTACGCCTGGTCCGGCGCCGGAGAGGAGCCGGCACAGGCGGGGCCGACGATCGGTGCGTATTTCCGGCAGCTGCTGGCGTGGCGGCCGGCGGCCGCCGCGGTTCCCAGTTCGGAGCTGCTGCTGGAAGAGGTGGTCCTGGAACCCGCAGCCCCGGAGCCGGTTGCGCCTGAGGTGGCCGCGGAGTTGCAGGACGTGATGCCCTGGGAGCTGGCGACCGTGACGGAGCCTCCCGACGCGGCGGCCTCCGAAGCCATGGCACCGGATGTGGACCGTGCCGGACCGGTCGCGGAGGCGGTCCCGGAGGAAGTGCCGTTCCAGCTGCTCGATGACGTGACCGCCGAGGCGCCTGGAGCGGGGGCTCCCGGCGGCGAGGTCGAGGCGGAGGACGAGGACCTGGAGATGTTCCGGTCCTGGCTGCAGAGCTTGAAGAAGTGAGGATCGCGGTCGTTCACGGCCCGAACCTCGACCTGCTCGGTCACCGGGAGCCGTCGATCTACGGTCGGACCAGCCTGGCCGACATCAACGGTCAGCTGGGCGAGCTGGCGACGGCGCTGGGCGTCGAACTGGAGGTGCTCCAGTCCAATGCCGAAGGTGATCTGATCGACTACATCCATGAGGCCGCGGCGCGGGTGGACGGGTTCCTGGTGAACGCCGCCGGTCTCACACACACGAGCGTAGCGCTGCTGGATGCGTTGCTCGCGGTGGATCGTCCGTATGTGGAGGTCCATCTGTCCAACCCGGCTGGGCGGGAGCGTTTCCGCCGCCGCAGCCTGCTCGCGCCGCGGGCGCGGGGGGTAGTGCAGGGCTTCGGGGCCGAGAGTTATCTGCTCGGCCTGCGAGGCCTGGTACGGGTCGTGTGTGAGGGAGCCCACGAGCAACGCGGCGCCTGAGCGTCGCCAAGGAGTGGTGGCATGGCCGCAAACGCCAGCAGACAACGCAGGGACAAGCGGAGCTTATCCATACCACCCGCGGCGGACGCGGGGCTGAACGGCAACGCCCACGCGGGAGCGCAGCCGATGATGGACCTGGACTTCCTGCGGGGCCTGATCCAGGCCGTGGATCAAAGCGGCATCGACACGCTCGAGATCCATCGCGCCGGCACGCGCATCCGCATCGCCAAGACCCCGGCTCCCGCGCCGGTGCTCGGACCAGCCCTGACCACGCAGGCGGCGGTCGGGCCCGCGGCACTGGTACCGGTCGCAGCGGCCCCGGCAGTGACCGCAACCGCAGCGCCGGCCGAGGCCGAGGCGAGGCAGCCGGCCAGCAATCTGCAGGAAATCAAGTCGCCGATGGTGGGCACCTTCTATCGTGCCCCGGCGCCCGAAGCCCCGCCCTACGTGGAAGTCGGGTCCCACGTGAGCAGGGGGCAGACGCTGTGCATCCTCGAGGCCATGAAGCTGATGAACGAGCTGGAGTCCGAGGTGGACGGCGTGATCCGGGAGATCCTGGTGGACAACGCCGATCCGGTGGAATACGGACAGGTGTTGTTCCGGATCGAACCGGCCGGCCGCTGACGATCGGCACCTGCTCACCATGTTTCGGAAAATCCTGATCGCCAACCGCGGCGAGATCGCGCTGCGGATCATCCGCGCGTGCCGCGAGCTCGGCATTCGCACCGTTGCCGTGTACTGCGAAGCGGACCGGGAATCGCTGCACGTCCGATTTGCCGACGAAGATGTGTGCATCGGCCCGCCGTCGGTACGCGAAAGCTACCTCAACATCCCGCGCTTCATGGCCGCGGCCGAAGTGACCGGCGCGGACGCGATCCATCCCGGGTACGGGTTCCTGGCGGAGAACGCCGAGTTCGCGGAGATCTGCGAGCGGTCGGACTTGGTGTTCATCGGACCGTCCGCGGAACAGATCCGGTTGATGGGCGACAAGGCGGTGGCGCGGAAGTCAATGGAAAGCGTGGGGGTGCCCACGGTGCCGGGCAGCCACGGCGCCATCAGCGACATCGATGAGGCGCTGGCGATCGCGCACGAGATCGGGTTCCCCATCAT
>VEPF01000336.1:0-892 GCA_012027055.1 Gemmatimonadota bacterium
ACCTGTCACAGCGAGCACAACGGCCGCCCGTACCGCCTGGTGCGCTGGCCGGGGAACGCGCCGAAGGAGCAGTTCGACCACCGCACCACCGGCTACGCGCTCGAGGGGGCGCACGCGCGGCAGCGCTGCGAGGCGTGCCACCGCCAGGAGCTGGTGGTGGACGCGGCCACCCGCGCCGATACCTCGCTCTCGGTGCGCCGGACCTTCCTCGGCCTGTCCACCGCCTGCGCCTCGTGCCACCTCGACGAGCACCGCGGCCGCGTGAGCCGCCAGTGCCAGGACTGCCACGACGTGACGGCGTGGAAGCCGGCGCCGCGCTTCGATCCCGGCACCACGCGCTTCCCGCTCACCGGCCGGCACGCTGACGTCCGCTGCGCCCAGTGCCACGAGGAGCGGCGCGCCCTCGCCGTCGGACCCGCCGGCGCGCGCGACTCCGCCTTCGTGGACTTCCGCGCGGGGCGGCCGGGACAGCGCGCCGGCGCCGCCGCGACCTGCGCGTCGTGCCACACCTCGCCGCACCGCGAGGCGGGACGCTCGGGCCGGTGCGAGCCGTGCCACACCACCCGCAGCTGGTTCGACCTCCCCGACTCGGTGCGGCGGTTCGACCACACCGCGATCGGGTTCCCGCTCCGCGGGGCGCACGCCGCGGCGCGGTGCGAGGCGTGCCACCTCCCGGCGGCTGCCGCGCCGCTGAGCCGGACGGTCGCGCTGCTGCGCGCCAACTTCGTCCGTCCCTTCGCGCACCAGAAGATGCAGTTCGCGCGCTGCGACCAGTGCCACGCGGCCGTCCACCAGGGCCAGCTCGCGACGGACGCGGCGGGGCGTGACTGCTCCGCCTGCCACACCGAGTCGCGCTTCACGCCGGCGCGCTTCACGCTGGCGCTGCACGACA
>VEPF01000336.1:902-3029 GCA_012027055.1 Gemmatimonadota bacterium
GCCCAGCCCGGCTCCGGGGCGGTGCGCTTCCGGTACGCCGCCCGGGCGTGCGTGGCCTGTCACCGCGACGAGCACGGCGGCCAGTTCGCCGGCCGCGCCGTGCGGGGGGCGCGCCTCGCCGCGGCGCCGCCGGCGCCCGGCGTGACGCGGTGCGAGGCCTGCCACGACGTGGAGGCGTGGTCGCCGGCCGCCTTCGACCACGACTCGACCCGCTACCCGCTGCGCGGGGCGCACCGCCGGCTCGCCTGCGCCCGCTGCCACGTGCGGCCCGCCGGCGCGGGGCCGGGCGTCCCCGGCCCCAACGCCTCACGTACGGCGGACTCCCGACGACGTGCGACGGCGCCGGCTGCCACGTCGATCCCCATCGCGGCCAGTTCGCCGCCCGCACCCGCGGGGGCACGTGTGTCACGTGTCACAGCGAGACCGCGTGGACGGCACTGAAGTTCGATCATCAACGGGACACCGACTGGCCCCTCGACGGCGCGCACCGGGACGTCCGCTGCGTCGCGTGCCACCGCCCCGAGGGCCGGCCGCCCTTCGTGCGCTACGCCCCGCTGACGCACCGCTGCGAGGACTGCCATCCTCCGGCGCCGCCCGAAAGGAGCCGCTCGTGAGACGCCTCCGCCTGCTCGCGCTCCTGGCGTCCGGCCTGCTCCTCTTGCCGGCGGCCGCCGCGGCGCAGGGGCCCGCGCCACGGAACCCGCACATCCGCCTCCACGGCCGGGCCTGCACCGACTGCCACACGACGAGCGGCCGGCGCACGGGCCGCTTCGACCACGCGCGGACGTCCTTCCGCCTGCTGGGCCAGCACCAGAGCGTGCCGTGCGCCGGCTGCCACGACCTCCGCGACTTCCGGGGCGCGGCGTCCGCCTGCGGCACCTGCCACGCCGACCCGCACCGGGGCGACGTGGGCCCGCGCTGCGAGCAGTGCCACTCCGAGGCGAGCTGGCACCAGGTCGGCGCGCAGAACGCGCACTCCCGCACCCGCCTCCCCGACCTCGGCGTGCACGCCGCGCTGCGGTGCGAGGACTGCCACCGCCGCACGGGCTCGCAGCAGTTCACGGGCCGCGTCCGGCCCTGCAGCGACTGCCATCTGACGGCGTACACCAACACGACGTCGCCGGCGCACGCGACCCTCGGCATCCCGACCACCTGCGAGACCTGCCACCAGTTCACCACCTGGAGCTTCGCGCGCTTCCCCCAGCACGACGCGCTCTTCCCGATCTTCACGGGCGCCCACGCCGGCGTCTGGCGGAACTGCGCGACCTGCCATCCCGACCCGACGAGCTACCGGGTCTTCGTGTGCACCAGCTGCCACACGCAGGGGGAGACCGACCCCCGCCACCAGGGGATCGCGGGCTACCAGTGGCAGTCGCAGGCGTGCCTCACCTGCCATCCGGCGGCGCGCCACGGCGACCCGGCGTTCCACGAGGCGATCTTCCCGATCAACAGCGGCACGCACGCCGGGAAGTGGACCGACTGCAGCGCCTGCCACACCGATGCGTCCAACTTCGCCGTCTTCTCGTGCATGGCGGGCGGGTGCCACGCACAGGCCGCGACCGATCCGGGTCACAGCGGCATCGCCGGCTACCAGTACGCCGCGACGCAGTGCCTCTCGTGCCACCCCGCCGGGCGCGCCGGGACGTTCGACCAGCACGACGCCATCGTCCCGATCAACAGCGGCACGCACGCCGGGAAGTGGTCGGCGTGCGGCGACTGCCACACCGATCCGGGCACGAAGAAGGTCTTCTCGTGCACGACCGGCTCGTGCCACCCGCAGGCGGCCACCGGCGGATACCACGTGGGGATCCCCGGCTACCAGTACACGGCGTCGCAGTGCCTGACGTGCCATCCGACGGGGCTGCGCGGGACGTTCACCCAGCACGACCCGCTCTACTTCCCGATCTACAGCGGGACGCACCTGAACCAGTGGACCGACTGCGCCACGTGCCACACCGATCCCTCGACGCGCGCGACGTACAGCTGCCTGACCGGCAGCTGCCATCCCTCCGCCTCGACGAGCGGGCTGCACCAGGGGATCCCGGGGTACCAGTACGCCTCCGCCCAGTGCTACTCGTGCCACCCGACGGGCCTGCGCGGCCCCTTCGCGCAGCACGACCCGCTCTT
>VEPF01000322.1 GCA_012027055.1 Gemmatimonadota bacterium
GGCCAAGAGCCAAGGGCCAAGCGCCAGGAAGGGCCAAGGATTCAGGGGGCGCTATCCCTGGCCTTCTTCGATCTTGCCGCCTCTTGGCGCTTGGCCCCTGGCTCTTGGCACTCAGTCAACTTGCAGAACCGCCAAGAAAGCCTCTTGCGGAATCTCCACGGTCCCGATCTGCTTCATGCGTTTTTTCCCGGCTTTCTGTTTTTCCAGCAGCTTCCGCTTGCGCGTGATGTCGCCGCCGTAGCACTTGGCGGTGACGTTCTTGCGGAGCGGGCGGATCGATTCCCGGGCGACGATGCGGCCGCCGATCGCGGCCTGGAGCGCCACCTCGAAGAGCTGGCGCGGGATCAGCTCGCGCAACTTCTCGGTGATCGCCCGGCCGTAGTCGTAGGCCTTGTCGGTGTGGATGATCACGCTGAACGCGTCCACCGGGTCGCCGTTCACCAGGATGTCGAGCCTGACCAGCTCGTCGCGCCGGTACTCCAGGAATTCCCAGTCGAGCGAGGCGTAGCCGCGGGTCGAGCCCTTGAGCCGGTCGTAGAAGTCGAGGACGATCTCGGCCAGGGGCAGCTCGTACACGAACTCGACGCGCGTGGGGTCGAGGTAGTGCAGCTCGACGAACACGCCGCGGCGGTCGTGGCAGAGCTTCTGGACGTTGCCGATGTACTCGGAGGGGCAGACGATGCGGGCCTTGACGTAGGGCTCGAGCACCTGGTCGACCGTGGCGCGATCGGGCATGGCGCTCGGGTTCTCGATGTGCAGGGTGGAGCCGTCGGTGAGTACCAGGTGGTATTCCACGTTCGGGACGGTGCTCACCAGGTCCAGGTCGAATTCCCGCTCCAGCCGCTCCTGCACGATCTCCATGTGCAGCAGGCCCAGGAAGCCGCAGCGGAAGCCGAAGCCGAGGGCGGAAGAAACCTCGGGCTCGTAGAAGAGGGAGGCGTCGTTCAGCTTGAGCTTTTCGAGCGCATCACGCAGCACCTCGTACTGCCCGGGCTCGCTGGGATAGAGGCCCGCGAACACCATGGGCTTGACCTCTCGGTAGCCGGGCAGCAGCTCGGGCGCGCGGCAGTCCGCGTCGAGGATGGTGTCGCCGGAGCGGGTGTCGCTCACGCGCTTCATGCCGGCGAGCACGTAACCCACCTCGCCGGGGCCGAGGCGCGGCTGCGGGTAGCGGCCCAGGCGGAGGTAGCCGACCTCGTCCACCTGGTAGACGGAGTCGTTGGCGCCGAAGGCAATGCGCATGCCGGGGCGCAGCTCGCCGTCCACCACGCGCACGGTGGGCACGGCGCCCTGGTAGCGATCGTAGTAGGAGTCGAAGATGAGCGCGCGCAGCGGGGCGTCGGCCTGCGCCAGCGGCGCGGGCACGCGGGCAATGATGGCCTCGAGCAGCTCGTCGATGCCCACGCCTTCCTTGGCGGAGACCACGAGCACGTCCGCGGGATCGCACCCGAGCAGCTCCACGAGCTCGTTCCGGCGCCGCTCGGGCTCCGCGCCCGGCAGATCGATCTTGTTGAGGACGGGGATGATCTCGAGGCCGGCGTCCAGGGCGAGGAAGAGGTTCGAGAGGGTCTGCGCCTGCACGCCCTGGCTGGCATCGACCACCAGGACCGCGCCCTCGCAGGCGGCGAGCGAGCGCGAGACCTCGTACGTGAAGTCCACGTGTCCCGGGGTGTCGATCAGGTTGAGCTGGTACTCGCTGCCGTCACGCGCCTGATGGACCATGCGGATGGCGTGCAGCTTGATGGTGATGCCCCGCTCCCGCTCCAGGTCCAGGTTGTCGAGGACCTGCGACTCCATCTCGCGCTTGCTGAGCGTGCCGGTGCGCTCGAGCAGCCGGTCCGCGAGCGTGGACTTGCCGTGATCGATGTGGGCGACGATGCAGAAATTGCGAATGTGGTCGAGGCGCAATGCCACTTCCTCAGGGCTGGTTCCGAGGGCAGCGCGCACTGCCGACGTCCACGCGGGCAGGGCGCGAGTGTGGCCGCCACAGTCGCTCGGTCCACAGCCTGTGGAGTATACCGGATCGGCCGCGACGTTACCAGTTGGCGGCCCCGGTCCGCGACCTCATCGGAACGGGATCGCACTCCGGAGGCAGCGCCCGGAACCAGGGCGGGTATCAGCAGGACGGCGGGTGCGCGGAGTCGCCACCCGGCCGGCTGGCGCCGGGCCGCGATCGGTGCGAGGCTGGGAGCCGGGCGGTGGCGCCCGGCCGCGGCCGCGCCGGGAGCACGGCGCGCGGCCGAGGCGAGCAACGCGGCCGGTCGGGTCGCCGCCAGGAACGAACCCACGCAGGCCATGGCCAGGAACTGATGCACCCCGCGCTGCTCGATGCGATGCTGCGGCAGCCCGCGTTCCGCGAGGTCGCCGGCCGGGTCCCCCCGCCCGGGGCGGCACTCGACCTGTCGAACCTGCCCGGCTCCGCGCCGGCGCTGCTGCTGGCCGCACTCGCGCGCCGGCTGGAACGGCGGATGTTCGTGGTGGTGGCACACGCGCCGGCGGATGCGGAGGCCTTCGAGGCCGACCTGCACGCCCTGCTGGGGGAGGCCGAGGCGGTGCTGTTCCCGCAGCGGGAGACGCTGCCCTACGAGGCGGCCGAGCATCACCTGGAGGTGAGCGGGCTGCGGGTAGAGGCGGTGGAGACGCTGCTGGCGGGCCGTACCCGTATCCTGGTGACCACCGCGCGCGCGCTGCAGGAGCTGGCGGAGATCCCGCAAGGGCTCTCGGAGCTGCGGCTGTCGCTGCGGGTCGGGCAGGCGCTGGCGCCGACGGCGCTGGCCGGGCACCTGGACCGGATGGGCTTCACGCGCGAGCCGCTGGTCGAGGCCGTGGGGGAGTACGCGGTGCGGGGCGGCCTGATCGCCCTGTTCGGCTTCGGCGCCCCGGACCCGATCCGCATCGAGTTCTGGGGCGATGAGATCGAGTCCATCCGCCGCTTCGACATCCTCGACCAGCGCTCCAGCGCGGAGCTGGGCGGCGCGGACATCCTGCCGGTCGA
>VEPF01000299.1 GCA_012027055.1 Gemmatimonadota bacterium
TGACCGATGCCGACGTGGACGGCGCCCACATCCGCACCCTGCTGCTCACCTTCTTCTACCGGCACATGCGGCAGTTGATCGACGAGGGCATGGTCTACATCGCCCAGCCGCCGCTCTACCGGGTCGCCAGAGGGAAGGACGAGCACTACGCGTACACCGAGGACGAGCGCAAGCTGCTGGTCGACCGGCTCACGGGCGGAGACGTGAAGAAGAACGTGAACGTGCAGCGCTACAAGGGCCTCGGCGAGATGAACCCGGAGCAGCTCTGGAAGACCACCATGGACCCCGAGACCCGCACCATCCTCAAGGTGACCATGGAGGATGCGGTCGAGGCGGACGGCATCTTCACCACGCTCATGGGCGACGAGGTCGAGCCGCGGCGCCGCTTCATCGAGGAGAACGCGCGGTACGCGAAGCTGGACGTGTAGGCGTTGCTCCCGGACGCGGCTGCCCGGCAGCCGCCCCCAGACCCCGAGCGCGGGCTGGGTTCGGAGGGGCGACCGACCAGCCCGGAGGTCACGAACATGAACCCGACTCACCACGGCGCGCGGTCCGCCCGACTGATCGGGGCCGCAGTCGTGACGTTGTTGCTCCTGCTCTTCCTGTGGCCCCGCTACGGCATGACCGGGGTGTTGCTGAGCCTGGCGGCCGGTGCCGTTACCGCGCTGTTCGCCGCCCGGTCCTCTCCCTCGATGCCGAGGGAGGAGTCGCAGCCGGCCCCGGTGAATCGGGCCGACCCGGTGGCGCAGGGAGTAGTCGAGCCCGAGGCAGTCGCGGCCGACGCGGCGGTCACGGATCTCCCGACGCTCGCGGGCGTGCTGGCGCACGACGTCGAGCCGACGGGAGCACACGTTCAGTCGGCGGATCCCGAGCCGACCCCCGAGCCCGAGCGGGATGTCGCGCAGGAATTGCTCGACCGGCTCGCCCGAACGAGTCCGTCCGTCCGCACCGCTCCGGAGCTCCACGCGATCCTGAAGGCACTGCGTGAGCGCGGCGATGCGCGCGCGGTGCCGGCGCTCCAGGAGTGTGCACGCGCGGTCGACGCGGTGGTGGCCGGAGCGCGCAGCGCGGGCGCGCCCACCGGAGTGCTGAGCCTGGTCGAAGCCGTCGGCCGGGACGCCCGGGCGACCATTGCCGTCGTCAGGGTGAGAACCACCCGGGGCTAGCATGTTGCAGCGTCTGGTCGCGCTCGGTCACGGTGCGCCAGCAACCTGCGCCATCAGTGTCTGGCCAACCGCGACGCGGCCCGCAGAGCAGACCCGAATTCTGCCGCGGGACGGGACACCCCCCAATGTGAAGATCCCCGGACGCTGACGGTGCGCGCTCGCCTGGCACCGTAGCTGCCTTCGATTCACGACCATCGTCACGACCCGCAAGCCAGCCGCGAGTGCCCCGGTGGCGGCGCCGGGGTTCGCGCATCCAAAGTTGAATTGTCCGTTTCGGGGGACGACGACTACCATGAATGGGGTCATGTGCCCCGGCAAGTACCGACTGCCCTCCTGAGCGGCTGCCCGGGGCCGCATTTCATCGTGCCGGTCCGCGGGCGTCTCCAGTGGGCGAGCGGCGAGTCGGCACAACGGCACGAAACGGGGTGTCCCGTACCCCCACAGGTAGAGTGAGCATGCGCGGGAGAATGACTGCCCTGCCGCCGGGCGCTCGTGGCTACGCGCGACCGGACGTGCTGGTGACCACCGCATGGGTCCAGGACCATCTCCAGGATCCCGGCCTCCGAATCCTGGAATGCGACGAAGACCCGCTTCTGTACGACGCGGGCCACATTCCCGGCGCGTGCAGGGTGGACTGGCACGAGCACCTGAACGACCCCATCCAGCGGGACTACCTCGACCGCGAGCGGCTGCAGCAGCTGCTGCGCGGTTTCGGCGTCGGCCAGGATACCGTCGTGGTGCTCTATGGCGATCAGCACAACTGGTGGGCCGCATTTGCGTTCTGGATCTTCAGCCTGTTCGGTCTTTCGAGGCTCAGGCTCACGCAACTCAAGTTGCTGGACGGCGGGCGGCGCCTCTGGGAGGAAGAGGGGCGGCCGCTGAGCGTGGAGTCGCCGCGTTTCGCCGTGGGGGACATTGTGATCGGCGAACGCAATGACCGGCTGATCCGCGCCTTTCGGCAGGATGTGCTCGAGCACGTGTTCCGCCGCAGCCCGCTGGTTGACGTTCGCTCGCCTGCCGAGTTCGACGGCCGGCGTCTGCACATGCCCGAGTATCCGAATGAGGGGGCCGTGCGCGGTGGTCGTATCCCGGGTGCGAGGAACATTCCGTGGGAACGCTCAGTGGACCGGGCAACTCTCACCTTCAAGCCCGCGGCCGAGTTGCGGGCGATCTACCAGGAGGAGCATGGCCTGCACCCTGACGCTGACGTGGTCACGTATTGCCGCATTGGAGAGCGCAGCGCGCTTACCTGGTTCGTGCTTACCTACCTGCTCGGTTTCAACCGGGTCCGCAACTACGATGGGTCGTGGACGGAATGGGGCAACTCGGTGCGATTGCCCATCGAACGATGAGGTGCTCGTGCAGCCGGGCAGCCCGCCCGGCTGCGCTCCACTGATCGCGTGAGGTCACATTGTCCCCGGCCGGTGTACGGTCCTTCTTCGCCGAGCTGTCCCGGCGGAAAGTCCTCAAGGCGAGCACAGTATACCTCGTGGCCGCCTTTGCGGTCATGGAAGTGACCAGCAACTTCTTCCCGGCGCTGCACCTGGCGGAGGCGGATCAGACCCTGGTGGCGGCGCTGCTCATCCTGGGATTCCCGGTCGCCGTCGCGCTCGCCTGGGCGCTCGAGATCACGCCGAGCGGCATTCGGTGGCAGACACGAGCGGGACCGGCGCCCACTTCCGCCGCGGAAGCGGGCGCCGGCCAGGCAACCACGCCACGCGCTCCGGTCGCACTGCTCGCGCCCCACCCCGACCGGATATGGTCGATAGCAGTGCTGCCGTTCGCCGATCTGAGTCCGGCGAAAGACCAGGGATTCTTCGTGGAAGGGGTCACGGAAGAGATCCGCCACGCTCTGACGAGGATCGAAGGACTGAGCGTGGTGGCCCGGTCCTCGTCGCTCGCGTTCCGGGATACGGCTCTGGATGTGCGCCAGATCGGAGGCCAACTCGGAGTCAGCGCCGTGCTGGAAGGGAGTCTCCGCAAGTGGAAGGACCGGATGGTAGTGACGACGCAGTTGGTGAGCGTGGTGGACGGTTTCGAGCTGTGGTCCCAGACCTACGATACCAATTCGGACGATGTCCTGATCGTGCAGGGCCAGATCGCCGACGCCCTGGTGCAGGCGCTGGGACCCCGCATGCTGCCCGCGGGGCCGATCATCCGGGGACACACTGCCGACCCGGCCGCGCACCAGGCATTCCTCAAGGGCCGGCATCTGTACGAGCAGCCGAGCCGCGCGGACCTCGAGCGGGCGATTGATTTCTTCCGGCAGGCTACCGAGCTGGACAGCGGGTACGCCGGAGCGCACGTCGGGGCGGCCGATGCGTACATCAACCTGGCCCGCTTCGGTTTCGCGCCGGCGGCCGTGGCGATGCCCGAGGCCAGGGCAGCGGCGTTGCGCGCACTGAGCATAGACCCGGAGCTGGCCGCCGCGCACAAGTCGCTCGGTGTGGTCCTGCACCGCTTCGACTGGAATTCCGGCGGCGCGGAGGCGGCGTTCCGCAATGCAGTGGCACTCAACTCCGGCTATGCGGGAGCCCGTTATGCACTCGGAGAATTCCTGCTGGTCGCGGGCCGCTTCGAGGAAGCCGCGGAAGTCCTTGTGCTCGCGCAGGATCTCGATCCGGTGTCCACGGTTGGCAGCTCCTCCCTGGTGTCCGCCTACTCGCTGCTCGGGCAGTACGATCGGGCCATCCGCCAGGCTGAGGACGCACTCAGTCTCAACCCCCGCTCGGCGGTTGCGCACAAAGCCATGGGGCAGCTTCGGCATCGGCTCGGCCATTACGACCACGCGCTGGAAATGCTGCAGCAGGCGAAGCTGCTCGATCCGGCCGACCCGGAGATCCTCGCCGCGCTCGCGGTCACCCACGCAGCGCGCGGCGCGCCGGCGGAGGGGGCGCGGCTACGACAGGAACTCCGGCGGCTGGCGGATCGGGAGTGGGCCGTGCCCTACTTCGAGGCTGCCATGGCCGCGGCCAACGGCGAAACTGGCTCGGCGTATGCCGCGCTCGAGAAGTGCTGCGCGGCGCGCGTCTTCAACCTGGTCCGCATCACCACCGATGCCAGCTTCGACTCAGTGCGGGGCGATGCGCGCTTCCAGAGCATTCTGGCGCGTTTCGGGAGCGGCGGCCGCCCGACTCCGGTGGCTGCGGCGGAAGATCAGCGAGGAGAAGGCGAGCTACACTAGGCTGAACGTGAGGCATTGGCAGAGGGTTCGAGCCAGCTCAGCGCGAAGCCCTCTCCCGTCAGCACGCTCCGCTCCACCACCGGCACCGCTCCGCCTTCGGGGAGCACGATGTGCGCGTCGCACGCGCCGAGAATGTCCCGCTGCACGTCCACGCCGGGCACCACCCGCCGCAGCTCGAGCCCCCGCTCCGTCAGGCGGAACACGCCCACGTCGGTCACGAAGAACACCCGCTTGCCGCGCTGGAGCGCGGCCGCGCCGCTCAGCGTGATCTCAGCCACCCGGTCGCGGAACTTGGGTGTGCCGCGCCGCTCGATGGCGAGCTCGCCGTCGCGGATGGAGAGCGTGGCGCGGTTCATCCAGGTGCCAACGAACAGCAGCGTGCGGGCGCTGGCCGCGATGTCGGGGAAGCCGCCGGGCCCCACGCACTCGGCCGGTCGCGGGCCGCGCCGGGAGACGTTCACGTTCCCCAGCGAGTCAGCCTGGAGGAACCCGAGCACCGCCACGTCCAGGTGCTCCTGGTAGTGGCGGAACATCCAGGCTGACGACTCCAGCCGCTCGGGCGCCACGCACGCGCCGAAGAAGACGCCGGGCGCGGGCAGCCCGCCGTACACGCCGCTCTCGGAGCTGAACGTCAGTTCGCGGTGCAGGCCGTTCTCGTAGAGCAGCCGGCACACCTCTTCGGGCAGCCCGATGCCGATGTTCACCAGCGCCTGGCGCGGGACCACTTCGACGAAGAGGCTCGCGGCCAGCCGGACCAGTGCCTGCTGCACCGGCCCGCGCACCGGCGTGATGCGCAGCACGCGGTTGATGAAGCGGAGCCGCTGGATGCTCTCGCCCGCGTCGGTCTTCGCGCCCGCCGTGAACATCGGCCAGTACCGGCGCTGCGGCACGCTGGTGGTCTGCTCGTTGTGCGGGTTGACCACGATCGCGTCCACGGCGCCCGCCGCGAGCGAGACCTGCCCGGAGCGGTGGGGCACGACGTCGGCTACGCCGGCCGCCACCAGTCCGCCATTGCGCGTCGCCGCGCGGGCCGCCTCCAGGCTCTCGGTCAGGGTGGTGGCGTCTCCCAGGTACAGGTTGCCCGCGGCGTCCGCCCACGGCGCGCTGAAGAGCGCGACGTCGATGCGGGGCAGCCGATAGACCAGGGCACTCCCGTCCACCGCAACGAACGGCTCCGTGGACGCGGGAGTGAGTCCCGGCCCATGGCCGCCGCGCGGGTCCAGGAACGTGCCCACGCCGACCTCGGAGCGGACCTCGAGCTCGCCCCGCGCCTGGGCCTCCACCAGCAGCGCCAGCTGTCCCTGGGGCAGCGTGTAGAGCTCCAGCTCGCCGCGGTCGGCCAGCAGGAGCAGCGCCTTCGCGGTCTCGACGTGCCCCGCGATGTAGCGGTGCAGCAGCCCCGGCACGCCGAGTTCCTCCACGGTCCCGGGCACGCGGCCGCGGCCGCCCTGTCCCGCCACGCTGATCCAGGTCAGTCCGCGCGGATGTCCGGTCTTCAGGAATGACTCCCGGACCGCCCAGAAGAAGGTGGCGCAACGCGCGTTGCCGCCGATGCCGCAGGAGATCACCACACTGCCGTCCGCGATCCGCGCCGCCACCGCGCGGGCGCTCACGAAACGGTCCGGCAGCCCCGGCGGCACGTAGTCCGAGTCGTGCCGGCCCCACGTGAGCCGCCACCGGACGATGTGGGCCAGGAGCTTCGCCTGCTGCAGCGCGTTCATGGGCTGGTGTGGGCTGTTGTGCTCAGTATGGTCCGGCCGGGCGGGGGGCGCAACGGAGACGCGGATACGACGCCGCCGGAGGCACCACTCGGGCGCGGACCGCGTTCGCAACCCGCGTATTGTACGCGGCGGACGCACACGCATATTGGACGCAGGTCCGCGGGCCGGCTGGTCACCCCAGTGGCCGGCAGAGCGGCTGCGGATTGTCTCCGGACGCGGAGAACCCCATGAGTCGTCGCTCGCTGTTCACGACCGGACAGCCGCTGCCGCGCCGTGATTTCCTCGCGCTGCTCGGTGCCTCGTTCCCCGCCGCCGCGTTAGACTGGAACGCATTTCCGCGCGCGAGCGGCCGCCGGCGACGCGAGGACTGGGACGTCATCGTGATCGGCTCCGGGCTCGGCGGGCTCGCCTGCGCCGCAGCGTTCGCCCGGCAGGGGTTCAGGCCCCTGGTGATCGAACAGCACGACAAACCGGGCGGTTACGCCACCGCGTTCCCACGCCCCGGCGGGTTTCGCTTCGACGTCTCGCTCCACTCCACTACCGTGAGCCAGCGGGACGGGGTCTACAACCTCATCCAGGGTTTTCCCGAGATCACGGAGGTCGTATTCGAGCCGCACCCGACGCTGTTCCGGTCGATCTACCCGGAGCACGACATCCGCGTCAAACAGCGCGACCCTGCGGCTTTCGTCGCGCTGGTCACCGGCCTCTTCCCGGAAGAGCGCGAGGGGATCGGCAGGCTGTTCGCCGACATGGAAGGCCTGGCCCGCGAGATCGGCCGGTTGTCGGGCGCCGGCGGCCGCGTGGACATGAGTCGCTTCCAGCTGGACTATCCTCACATCGCCGCCTTCAATGGCAAGACCTGGGGCATGATGCTCGACGCGAGCATCCGGGACCCGCGCCTCAAGGCCATCCTCTCCGGCCAGTGGGGCTACTACGGCCTGCCGCCCTCGAAGCTCTCGTGCTACTACTACGCGCTGCCGTTCCTGGGGTACCTGAGCGGCGGCGGCTTCTACCCGAGAGGGCGCTCGCAGGACATCAGTTCGGCGTTCGCCCGCTACATCGAGGGACACGGCGGCAAGGTCCTGCTCGACACCAGGGTCGCGCGCATCCTGCTCGACGGCCGGAAAGCCACCGGCGTCGCCACCAGCGACGGCACCGTCTTCACCGGCCGGGCCGTGGTATCCAATGCCGACCCGTTCGCCACGTTCACGCGACTGATCGCGGACCAGTCGGCCCTCACGGAGTACGAGGCGGCCTGGCAGCGCAACAGCGTCAGCCTGTCATCCTTCCAGGTCTTCCTGGGCCTGAAGCGCGACCTGGTGGGCGAGCTCAGTCTCACGGATTCCGAGATCTTCATCGAGACGGACTACGATCCGGAGGCGGCGTACGCGCGCGCCCTGGCCGGCGCTGTGGAGCACGGCGGCGTGAGCGTAACGCTGTACGACGCGATCTACCGCGGATACTCGCCGCCCGGGAAGAACACCATCAACCTGCTCAGCCTCCAGGGCTACGGCCCGTGGGAGCAGTTCGAGGCGGACTACCGGGCGGGACGCAAAGCCGAGTACAACCGCGCCAAGCAGCGCATGGCGGACGTGCTGATCCGCAAGGCCGAGCAGGCGCTGCTGCCGGGGCTCGCGGACGCGATCGAAGTGAAGGAGATCGGCACGCCGCTCACGAATGTCCGCTACACCGGCCACCATCGGGGAGCGATCTACGGCTGGGACCAGACCGTCAACAACTCCGGCCCCACGCGGGTGGGCCACGCCACGCCGATCGCGGGCCTCTACCTGGCCGGTGCCTGGTCGCGTCCCGGACACGGCTACGGTGCCGTAATCCCGAGCGGTCTCGAGTGCTTCGCCGAGATCGTGCGCACCTGGGGCGGCGGCTGAGTCGTCGGCGCGTTCGAGGGTCAGAACCGCCAGTACACGGGCGAGCACATCATCCCGAACAGCACCAGGATGATCAGCAGAGACACGCCCACGACAGCGTAGATCCAGAAGCTCGCATGGCAGAACCGCCAGGCCCGGGAGGGCAGTATCTCGGACGGCGCTGATGCGTCCTCCTCGCCGGGCAGGCCGACCGGTTCCGGCCGTGCCGCACCGGCGGCCTGAGGCTCCCCCGACGCCTCGCCCATTGCGGGTGGGGTGGCGCGCTCGGGGTCAGCCTCGCGAAGCTCGGTCATGTCTCCCTCGATGCATGCCCGCCGGAAAGGAGCGAGCCTCAGGTCTCAGCGGAGCAGCCGGCCCAGCTCGCGCCAGGTCGTGAGCCGGACGTTGTTCTCCGCGAGCAGCTGCGCGGCCTCGGGGCTGGTGAAGAAGTCCAGGTCGCGCTGCCGCCACGCGGCGCCGTACGCCTCCCGCCGGGCCGCGACCGCGCGCATCTCGGCGTCATCATACGCCAGGTGCACGATGATCTGGGTAATCGTGCCGGGAGCCAGGTTCCGGATGACGTCGCGGTAGAATGCCGCCCAGTCTTCCGGCCTGGTCCGCGGACTCGCGATCACGTACCGGTCCACCAGGATTTCGTCGGGCCGGATGAGCGCGCCCAGGCCCGTGGTATCCCGGAGCAGGTCGCCCGGGATCGCGGCCGGCAGGTGCTGCTCCCGCGCGAGCCGGAGGTAGGCGGCGAAGATCTCCGGCTTGGCGAGGACGCCGAACATGTGCGAGTCGAGGTGCGTGGGCTCGCGCCCCAGCTCGCGCGCGCGCTCCAGCTGGGCACGCAGCTCCTGTTCCGCTTCCGCCGTCCGCGCCTGACGCGTGACTTCCTCCACGAGCCGCGGCAGGAACCCCTCCGCGTCGTAGAGGCTCGGCGCCTCGGAGCGGGAGCGCACGCCCGGCCAGCGCAGGTACTGCCACTCCGCGGTGAGCGTCAGGTGCACGCCGATGTCGGCGCCGGGCTGCGCGCGGTACCACGCCGCGAACTCCGCCGTCCAGGGCGCCGGCACCAGCACGGCCCCGGAGTTCACGACCCCGAAATCGAACGCGGCCATGGTCGCCGCGTTCGCGGAGTGCGCGGCGCCGATGTCATCGCCGTGCACGATCAGCAGCCTGGTGGCCGCGGGGTACCCCAGCCGCTCGACCTTGGACGGTCCCTGGGCGTGCAGCGGAGTCCCGGCCAGCAGCACCAGCAGCGCCGCACGAAAGAGCGAGGAGCTCGGCATGGTTTCCCTCACTGAGCTGGGCCTAACGCGCCCGCGGCACCACCAGGTCCCACATGCGCGACTCGCTCAGGTGCATGGCGGTCACGCGCCCGCCCCGGTCACGGGTGAACCAGACCGCGGACCCGGTCATGGCGAAGCCGTCGGGATACGTCGGCCGGAGGATGCGCAGCGCGCCGGCCCGGGGCGAAAGCGTGAGCGAATCGCCGGCCAGCTTCACCTGGTACGTCACCCCGATCTCGTCACTGGGATAGGAGCCCTCGAACGCGCTCAGCTCGGCGCGTGTGGGCTGCCAGTACTGATCGGCCACACGGCGGTAGAGCACCGTGTCGACGGCCGGCTGCGCGATGCGCAGCTCGGCCGGCTGCGCGCCTGCGGCAGCGGAGAAGTGCCAGCGGGTGCCGTTGGGCAGCCAGTACCAGTCGCCGGGCAGGGCGCGCACGGCCAGGCCCCGGTTCACCTCCAGCGCCGCATGCGTGCGGGTATTGCGGTAGATGCCGGCGAAGGGCGCCAGCCTCGCCGGATCGGCGCGCGTGGTGTCGAGCGGCGGGGCCGGCGGGAAGTCGGCGATCAGGCGGTCGGCCAGCTGGTGCGTGTAGCTGCCCGCCGCCCCGCCGGTCGAATTGCACAGCACCGCGATGGACAGGTTGTCGCGGTCGGGGAAGCGCGCGAGGTACGTGGAGTAGCCCGCGGTGGAGCCGCTGTGCGAGATCTCCGGCACGCCGCGGTAGCTCAGCACGAACAGGCCACGCGCGTACTCGATCTCCCGGCCGCTGTTGAGCCGCATGCGCCGCGTCAGCGAGTCCACCAGCGCTCCGCCCGGCCTGCCGGTGGCGAGCGCCTCGTTCCAGGTCAGCCAGTCACCCACCGTGGTGAGCAGCCCGCCCGGTCCCACCACGTTCTCGAACGGCACGGCCAGGTACCAGCCGTCGTCCTCGTCGGTGTACGCCTGCGCCCGGCCGGGCACGACTTCCGTGTAGTCATCGCGCCAGTGCGTGTGGCTCATGCCGAGCGGGCCGAAGATGCGCTCCTGTGTGAATTGCTGGAGCGACTGGCCGCTCACCCGCTCCACGATTGCGGCGGCCAGCGCGTAGCCGGAGTTGGTATAGCTGTAATACTCGCCCACCGGGTAGTTAAGCGCCCGCTGCCGGAACACCACGTCGAGCAGCTCGGCCTGCGTGTGCACGCGCGTCCCCCTCGCCCAGCCCGCGGCCGCCACCAGCGAGCTCCACTCCCGGAGCCCACTGGTGTGGGGGAGCAGGTGACGGATGGTGATCGGGCGGTCGTACCGCGGCAGCTCGGGCACGTACTTCCGCGCATCATCGTCCAGGGTGAGCTTGCCGTCCAGCGCCAGCATGATGACCGCCGTGGCCGTGAACTGCTTGGCGACGGAGCCGGACTCGAAGACGGTCTCGGCCGTGATCGGCTCGCCGGTCTCCAGGTCCGCCATCCCGTAGCCGCGGGTGAGCAGCACCTTCCCGCCCCGCGCCACGCCCACGGCACAACCGGGTGTATGGGTGGAGTTCCAGCGCGCGAACACGCTGTCGGCGGTGGCGGCAAGATCCGGCTGCTGCGCGGCCAGGCCAGCCGGCAGGGCGATCAGCAGCAGTGCGCTGGGCTTCATGCTGGTGCGCGGGGCGAAGGTGGTTGTGTCAGAAACCCGGGGCCGGGGCGGCCGGCATCCGGGCGGCCAGGTGCTGCAGCAGTTCGCGCCACGGGCCGATCGGACTGAAATCCAGCGACACGGCATCCTCCAGGACCGTGGGAAAGTGACCCGGCCCGATGTAGTAGACATCACCGGCATGGATCTCCTCCACCGATCCGTCCTGGTAGCGCAAGGCCATCCTGCCCTCGAGGAGATAGCCCCAGTGGGGGCAGGGGCAGAGGTCGTTCGGCAAGCCGGCGAACAGGGGCCCCAGGTCGATCCCACGAGGGAGCACGGTGCGCGACACGGCCATGCCTGCGAGATCGGCTTCGGGTGGGATCGCGGTGAGCGGGTAGTGCATGTCCGCCTGCCTTTCCAGGCTCCTGGGTTGAAGGGGTGGCGGCGATCGCGTTCCACGTTGGTTCCGCCGGGCGCGCGCGGCAAGCGCGGCGCTGGCCCGCTGCGCCCGGCCGCGCGAGTTCGGCGGTGGTGGCCGGGCGGGCTGCCTCGTCCCGCGTCCCGCGATCGGCTACCTTGAATCGCCAGAGGCTTAAATTCCCGCGGAGATCACGATCGTGCGCAGCACTCCTCATCGTTCACGTGGCTGGCCGCTCGCGGCCGCGCTGGCCGCGGCCGTGCTCGCATGCGGCGATACCGCGACGCCCGGCCGCCCGGCCGCCGGCGCCGGTCCCGCTGACGGGACGCAGCCCGACCGCGTCCTGGTCAAGCCCGAGCTGCGGCTGGTCCTGCATGGAACGCGCTACGCCGTGCTGCAGGCGGACAGCATGAACGTGTACGAGGACTCCACCACGGCGCGGGTATTCGGATTGCGGCTGCAGCTCCTCGACACGCTCGGCAGCCGCATCGCCGAGATCAGCGCTCCGGCGGCGCACTACCAGCTCCGCACCCAGAAGCTGCTCGCCACGGGAGGCGCGGTGGTGATCGGGCCCGGCTCCGGACGGATCGAGACGGAGGCGCTGAACCTCGATCCCGATGCCCGCCGGATCTGGAGCGATGCCGAGACCCGCGTGCAGTGGGCGGGCGGCGGCTCGACCGTGTTCGATACGTTCACGGTGGACGACCGCTTCCTCAGTCCGCGCGGGACCAACCCCAAGGGCCCGTCGCGCGGCGCGCTCTGACACGCCGGTCGGACCGCCGCGGCCGCATCCGGGCAGCTCGATAACAACCCCGGCCGGGAAGCCGCCTGCCGCGGCGCGCGCCGCTCAGCGCGGGTCGCCGATGGCGCCCAGGAACAGGATGGTGCCGCTCAACCGCTCGCGGATGGCGATCAGGTAGGGCCGGTCCACGGTCAGCGACGGCGGCAGCGACGTGAACGCCATGCCCACGGTGGTGACCGCGGCCGCCTCCGTGCCCTTCTCGTCCATCTTCAGGAACGTGTTCTGCTTGACGAAGTCGATGTATGCCTGCGCGGGCGTCATGCGGCTGAAGTCCGCGTGCTGCGGGTCAAAGGCAACGCCCATGCCCAGCGCGGTCAGCGCATCCTTCAGCATGGTCTCGTACTCGAGCTGCAGCTTCGGAAGGCCGACGTGGATGGCCTCCAGCTCGTCGTAATCCCCGGATGGGAGCGCGCTCGTCCACTGCGCCCACTGCGTCGCGTCCAGGCTCGCGATCAGCTCGGCCAGCGTGGCGTTGCCCTGCGGGATCGCGATGGTCAGCACGAACGCCTGGCCGCCGTACGGCAGCTCGCCGATCAGCACGCCCGGTGAGTGGGACACCGCCGCCTTGAGCTCGCCGAACATGGTGGTGACCTGCACGCTCTGCCCGTTCGCCAGCCGGAACGGCGAGGGCCGCGTGTCCGCCGCATCGAACCGGTTGGTCCAGTCGCCCTTGAAGTAGACCGCGTTCAGCAGGAAGAGGAACTGGTCCGGCGTGATCCGGTCCAGCACCTTCCTGATCCGGTCGTTGGTGTGGTCCGCGGCCCAGGCGTTGATCAGCCCCACCGTGGCCGGATCGCCGAAGTTCACTTCCCGCGCTTCCGCGTCGAACCAGGTGCTCACGGCGGTGAAGAACGCCGGTACGAACGGGACGCCCTGCCGCGCCCACGTCGAATTGGCGATGCGCAGCTCGACCTTCGGGTCCAGCTCGAGGAGCATGCCGGTGAGATCGTGGTACGAGCGGTTGATCTCGTCCTGCGTGAGCCCCTGGAAGCCGAGCGCGGCCCGCATCGAGTCGAAGGTCGTGGTGGCGGCGCCGTTGAGGGTCATGCCCAACGCCATGGAGGCGCTGAGCGGCGAGATGAACACGTTGGGCGTCTGCTCGCGCTGGTACACCTCGCGCAGCAGCCTGAAGGCGAACTCGTTGGAGCGGGCGATGACCTGCTGCTCGCTCACCGTGAGCGCGCGGGGCAGCCGGTCGATCCGGCGCGCACCCCCGTCCGGTCCCGTGAACAGGTCGCACGCCGCCAGCATTGCCGACCCCACCACCAGCAGCCCCACCGTCCCGATCCGCAGCGATGTGGGCATCTTCGCCTCCTGTGACCAGTCGCTTCCCTTATAGAACGCGGCAGCGCGCAGGATCCGCCACAGCGGACCGGCGCGGACCGGGCCGCAGGCGACGTCTGCCCCGCCGCCCCGGACGCGGCCGCCGGATCGGTGTTGCTGGCCTGGCCCTGCCCGGGTCCGCTATCGCACGGCCGCGAACAGGCCCTGGGACTGGCGCGGCTCGGCGCGGAGGTACTGCGGTGCGGCCTTCACCTGCGCACCCAGGTGGGCGGCCGCGTGCCAGGGCCAGCGCGGATCGTAGAGGATGCCGCGCGCAAGCGCGACCAGATCGGCATCGCCGGTCACGATGATCGCCTCGGCCTGCTCGTACTCCGTGATCAGGCCGACCGCCACCACGGGGATGCCGATGGCCTGCCGGACGGCGCGGGCGAGCGGGACCTGGTAGCTGGGGCCGGGCGTCACCTGCTGCGCGGGCGTAAGTCCGCCGCCCGAGACATGCACGGCCGCACAGCCGCAACGCTCGAGGGCCTGCGCGAACGCCACGGTTTGCGCCACGTCCCAGCCGCCGGGGGCCCAGTCGGTGCCGGAAACGCGGACGCTCACCGGCCGGTCGGCGGGGAAGGCGTCGCGCATGGCCTGGAACACCTCGAGCGGGAAGCGCATCCGGTTCTCGAGGCTGCCGCCGAACTCGTCCGTGCGCTGGTTCGAGAGCGGCGAGAGGAACTCGTGCAGCAGGTACCCGTGCGCGGCGTGCAGCTGAATGGCATCGAGCCCGATGCGGCCGGCGCGGCGCGCGGCCGTGGCAAACGCGCCACGCACGCGCGCCAGGCCATCACGGTCGAGCGCGAGCGGTACCGGCCGGCCGGCGTCGTAGGGCAGCGGCGAGGGAGCCACGGTCTGCCAGCCGTTCGCGGTGCCGGGTGAGAGCTGGGCCCCGCCCTTCCACGGCACTTCGTTGGATGCCTTGCGCCCGGCGTGCGCCAGCTGCACGGCGATCGGCATGTCCGACCAGCGCCGCACGCTCTCGAGCGTGCGCGCCATGGCGGCCTCGGCCTCATCGGACCAGAGCCCGACGTCCGCGTAGGTGATGCGCCCTTCCGGGACCACGGCCGTGGCCTCGATGGTCAGCAGGGCTGCGCCCGAGAGCGCCAGCTGACCCAGGTGGATCACGTGCCAGTCGGTCATGCAGCCGTGCACCGCCGAGTACTGGCACATGGGCGCGATCACGATGCGGTTCGCCAGGTGGAGGTTCCCCACCCGCAACGGTGTGAACAGCCGTGCTCCGCTCATCCTGCCTCCGGTTCCGGACGGAACGCCCGGTGAGATTCCGCGCGGGGGCGACCGCCGCGCTCCGAGTGCCACAGCTGCACGGTCGCATAACTGCGCCACGGGCGCCACGCCTGGGACCGCGCATCCGCCAGCGCTGCGCTGAGGCCGCCCAGCCGCTTGCGGAGCGCGCCATCCTCCCTGGGGAAGGCGTCCGGCCAGCGCAGCGCGCGCAGCGCGATGTACTGCGCTGTCCACGGTCCGATCCCGGGCAGCCGCTGCAGCTGCGCGATCGTCGCAGCGGGGCGAGGTCCGGGCGCGAGCCGCAGGCGGCCCGCGGCCACTTCCCGGGCCAGGGCGACGATGCTCCGGCCGCGCGCCCGGATCACCCCCAGCTCACCAAGCTCCTCCACGTCCGCCGCGGCCAGCCGCTCCGCCGTGGGCGAGAGCGCAGCCAGCTCCGGGTACGGCGTCGCGATCGGCTCGCCGAAGCGGGCCGCCACCCGGCCGGCGATGGCGGTGGCCGCCGCCACCGACACCTGCTGCCCCAGGATGGCGCGCCAGGCCAGCTCGAAACCGTCGAACGCGCCGGGCACCCGCAAACCCGGAGCGCGCTCCAGCAGCGGGGCGAGCAGCTCGTCCTGCCCGAGCCGGGCCGCGATCACGTCCGGGCGAGCATCCAGGTCGAACAGGTCGCGCAGGCGGCCCAGCAGCGCCGGCAGCACCGGCACCAGCTCAGGCGCCACGTCCACCAGCAGCTCGTGCCCGGCGGCCGCGGGCCGCACCCCTACCCAGCCGGCGTGCCCGCCGAGGCGCACGGTGCGCAGGTACGCGTCGCCCGGCACGTGCTCCACGCCCGCCAGTGCCCGCGCGCGCAGGAACGCGAGCAGCGCGCCCCGGTCGAACGGGGGCCGGTAGCTCAGCCGCAGCGTGAGCGGCTCGCCCGCTTCGAAAGCGGCGGCGGCGACGGCCGCGGCGCTCCGGAGCCGCGTCGGCGGCGTCCCGTAGTGCTCGCGGAAAGCGGCGTTGAAGCGGCGCAGGCTCGCGAACCCGCAGGCGAATGCGACCTGTCCCACCGGCAGCACCGTTTCGGTCAGCAGCTGCTTGGCCAGCAGCAACCGGCGGGTGAGGACCAGCTCGATCGGCGCCACGCCCAGCTCCGCGCGCACGATCCGGCGCACCTGCCGCGAGCTCAGCGCGAACTCGCCTGCGATCTCCTCCAGGCCCGGGCCGCCGAACCCCGCGGTCTCGCCAATGCGGCGAGCTATCCCGGCCGCGATCCGCTGCCCCGCGTCCACGGGCGCGTTCCCGGGCGCCAGCTCCGGCCGGCAGCGGAGACAGGGGCGAAAACGCGCGTGCTCCGCGGCCGCCGCGCTCCCGAAGAACCGGCAGTGCGAGCGCCGCGGCGTCCGCGCGGGGCAGACCGGCCGGCAGTAGATGCCCGTCGAGGTCACGCCCACGAAGAACACCCCGTCGAAGCGCGGGTCGCGGGCGGAGAGGGCGGCGTAGAGCACATCGGCGTCCGGTGTCATGAGGCCG
Organism: Gemmatimonadota bacterium; assembly: GCA_012027055.1. Classification (GTDB taxonomy): domain Bacteria; phylum Gemmatimonadota; class Gemmatimonadetes; order Longimicrobiales; family RSA9; genus VEPF01. The sequence continues at coordinate 16,141 of VEPF01000299.1, forward strand.
AATGTAGCTTCCGACCGGGCCCCTCGCTCGCCGTTTTCGGACAGCGGAGCCCACCCGGGTTGGTTGTCCGAATCCGGCGAGCAGGGCGCGGCCCCGGGGTTTAGATTCCGGCCGGTGCAACGATTCCGGTCGGCCGGGAGAGGTGACGCATGCGAGCAGTCGAGCTGCAGGTGGCGAGCGCGGCCACCGCGGTCGGGACGGTGCTGGTGGCGGGCACGGAGCGGGGCGTCTGTGCGGCGCTGCTCGGCGATGACGCGGACCGGTTGCGCGCGGACCTGCAGCGGCGGTTTCCGGCGGCCTAGCTGCGGCCGGGCGATGCGACGTTCCGGGCGCAGGCCGCCGCCGTGGCGGCCTACCTCGATGCCCCGTCCGGGCCCTGCGCGATTCCGCAG